>JBBRQV010000160.1:0-7383 GCA_038225955.1 Ignavibacteria bacterium
ATACCTGTGTACCTATCAGAACCGTCTGTACTGCATTCACCGTTCCTGTAGCCGTAACCAAAATCTGTACATCACCTTTTTCTACTTTAGCAGTAACCCAATCAATCTTCGCATCCTGCTTACCTTTGAACATAAAATACCACACGGCTGCCGCAGCAACAATAACAACGGCAGAAATAATAATTATAATTTTACGTTTTTTCATTTATTTTAATTCTATGAATTTTTATCGAGAAAGGCATACTATAGTATGACAAAAATAAAGCAAAATAGTTTAGCGATATTAAATATATTAAACTAATATTAATAGAAATAACGCCAGAGATTGAGAAAGGTAGTTTTTAAAACAAAAAGCAATAAAGTTGGTTAAACTCTACTGCTTTGAGTTATAAAAGGTTTGTTGGGCTGATTTGTTGGGCTGAATAAAGTGAAATTTTTAGCTCATACTGTTATCTTATCTTAACTATCTGAACACCATAAACTTGCTTTGTTGATACTGATTGAGTGTAAACAATAATTGATGAATTCCTGTCGCTGATTTCAGCAGGAAGCGTAAAACTTTTTTGAAGATTTACAGTTTGTCCTGAAGAAATATTCAAACCGTCTCCGCCGGGAGTTGTTAATAAATCTCTCAGCACCTGTTCAAATACATGCTCACCGTTTGGGGCATTGTACAATAAACCATTTTCAGTAAGCGCTATGTGATAAACTAAATCGCCTACGCTTGCGCCTGAAGTTTGATTTATTGAAATATTAAGATTACCGGCTCTTGTTGTTGTGTCATATGTTCTTGATATAGCCACACCCATATTTCTGGAGGTATTGAGCTGAGTATTTAATTGGTTTGTCCAGTTGTTTGCGTTGAAAATTCCCATGTATGTTCCAAATAGAAATGCCTGCGGATTTGCATTAGCAGCATTATAGTATGTCTGCCTTGCACCGTTATCAGTTACATTGTATAAATAGAATGGGTCGTTCGGGTACAAAGTAGTATGCGTTCTTATTATAATAATGTTCGTATCGGTAACTGCATCCAGATATGTATTTGCTGCAACGCACGGGACGCAGCTTGTATTGGTGAATATCTCCACTAATACTTTATTTGTGCTACCTGAAATGCTTGAGTATGTTACCGGAGCATCGTTAGACTCGCAAGAATATAAAAAAACTGAAAGCCCCAATGCTGCAACCGATAATAAAAATTTGAATTTCATGTCAATTCTCCTATGAGATTTATAACTTTATAATTAAAATTTAAAAACTTGTTTGTACTGCAACTCTTACACCTTCAAACGGATTTACGTAACGGCAGATACCGTTAGTACATTTCAATCCGCCTCTTTCGCTTCCGTATGAAAACGTTACTTGATTTTTTTGATTGAGCTTATAAATTATTTCACCAAGGAACCAGCTGCTTTTTCCTGTGGGCTCTTCTTTATCATCGGTAAACTCTCCGCTTACTGTTGCTCCAAGGTTTGGCGATTTTGTAAGATTGACGGATACATATTGATTCATAAAATTCTTCTCACCTGTACGTATTGAATTATATTCCCATTGCTGCTCAAGATTAACTTTCAACGCGTAGCCGCCATCCATCTGATATTTTACTTCAATAGGAACTGTAGATGTTAAAATTTTCTCGGATGAATTCGGATTTATCTGATTGTAAACTACGCTGCTCTGACGTGAGAAAGCAAGTTTTGTATAGAGCTTATCGTTCGCATAATATTCTGTCTCCAGAAAATATTCCCAGAAAGGATTGAAAGCATTATCGGTAATATTTGGAATAAAATTATTATCTCTGGCAACTCTCTGATAATTTATAACAGCGGTCGAATCAACATCTCTGTATTGATAATGCTCGGAAGCGACACCAAGGTTTACATTCACATTAAGTTTTTCATTTGCAACATAGATAATATCAAGCTGGCCACCGACTTCATCGTTAAAATTTGTTACGTGCGGATTACGTGAAATCAAAGTTGATGTATGTTCTTTTTGTGCTGTAGGTGGATTCTGGAACGGTAATAATTTCGTAGGTCTATCGGAAGCTCTGTTGTCGGGTCCTGTTAAATCAAATCTATAGTTTTTATAATCTAATGTAATCCCTAGTCCTGCTTTTGAAAATGAAAGTGAAGAATAGATTCCATCACCCTGCGATGAAAACCCTTTATAGTTTGGATTATTATTTCTTTCAGATAACACGCTTTTGTGTGCGTAAGATGAATAAAAAGTAAAATCTTTATAACTAAAACCGAGATAAACTTCAGGTAGTTCCGCTTTTATGTTTGTTGTATCAACTGAGTTCGGAACTTTTCCTTTCGCAAAAACATAGTTGGTACCAAGCATAGTATTTTTCCATGGGGAAATTTCAACATTTGCATCACGTACTTTATATGTTTCAATTCTTGTCGGGTTAAGGTAATCGCTGTACTCCATATCTCCGCCAAGGAACTGTGTTTTTAATTTGAAAGGGTTTTTTTCTCCGAATGAATGCTTGTACGCAACTCTTACTCCATCGATTCCAGTATCGTAGCCGAGCGTTCTGTCTTCAAAAATATTCATTGTCATTCCGCGTGAAATAATATCCCAGTAGTCACCTGCACGAACTGAAATTCCGATATCGTGTGAGTATTCTACAAATCTTTTTCTTATACCTTTAAAATTTCTACCGTATTCTATCGGATCGCTTATTTCGTATCTCAACCCGAAAATAACGTTGTTGATGTTTATACGCGCATCAGTTAGATTTTCAAAATACTCTTTAGATGTTTTGTTTAATCCTGTATATTCATATCCTGTTCCATATCGAAGAAGGTTATTAACAGAAGCATCAACGTTCAACTTTATCTGCGCAAAAGATACAGAGCAGATAAAGAAAAAAATAAGAAGTAGAATTTTTTTCATTATAAGAAATGATTTATGTGTTTCAAATTTAAAATACTGTTCTGGAATTTTCCCGCTTTCCGGAGAGGAACTATTACAATATATTACAAAAAAGGCGGAGCAAAGTCCGCCTTCATTATATCAAATTTTATTTTACTAAAGCTTTTATTTCTTCATCAATTTTCTTTTCATCCCCGGATAAATATCCTTTATGCACTGCAACAACTTTTTTATCGGGAGTAATTAAAAGTGAGTAAGGAATGTCGTCTCTACCGCTGTAGCCCTCGTATATTTTTTTATCTGTATCGAATGCAACCGGAAATGTATAGCTGTGCGATTCAATAAACGGCTTTACCTTTGATAACGATTTTTGATTGTCCTGATTTAATGCAAGATATGTAAAGCCCTGAGCTTTGTACTTATCGTAAATCTTCTGCATCTCTTTCATCTCCTCTTTGCAAGGGGAGCACCATGTTGCCCAAAAACCGATGAGCACGGGACCTTTTTCAAGAAGCTTCGAGAGCGAAACTTCGTTACCATCAAGGTCGGTAGATGTAAACTCATAATAACTCTGCGCTTTTACATTTGCGCTAAAAATTATTATTAAAAAAATTCCCGCTATTAATTTTTTCAATTTTTTTTAATAATTATAATAACTCTTTTAACTCTGATAAATCTATTAATGTTTCATTAATAATATAACAAGTCCTGTAGCAACTAAGTTTAATATTCCAAGAGGAATAAAAACTTTCCATCCTAAGTTCATTAGCTGGTCGTATCTGAATCTCGGAATCGTCCACCTTATCCAGACAAAGAAGAAAACCCAGAAGAAAGTTTTTGCGCAGAACATCAATACCTGCAATATGCTAATAAGTGTATCCGATAATCCCATTGAATGAATAAACGGTACCTGCCATCCGCCGCAATACAGTGTTGTAATTATTGCCGACATTACAATAACGTTTGCATACTCCGCGAGGAAGAACAATGCGAACTTCATGCTTGAGTACTCTGTGTGATATCCTGCAACAAGCTCCTGCTCGGCTTCTGCGAAATCGAAAGGATGCCTGTTAGTTTCAGCTAAAGCTGAGGTTATAAAAATTACAAAGCCGATTGGCTGCAATAACAAATTCCAGTGCCATCCATGTTGATTGATAACAATTGTATCTAACTGAAGTGAGCCGTTCATAAGTACGATAGGAAGAATTGCAAGTCCCATTGCAAGCTCGTAGCTAATCATCTGCGCCGAAGAGCGAAGCCCGCCAAGAAGCGAGTACTTGCTGTTAGACGACCATCCGCTAAGCGTAACTCCGTAAACACCGAGCGAGCCGAGCGCAAGGAAATATAAAACTCCGATGTTAACATCTGCAATTTGTAAATGAATGCTTCTGCCTGCGATTGTAATATGGTCACCGAAAGGAATAACTGCAAAAGTCGAAAGCGCAACCATAATGGAAATAACCGGAGCAAGCGAGTGAATGAATTTGTTTGCGTTCGCAGGCACAATGTCCTCTTTCATCAATAGCTTCACAACGTCAACAAGGGGCTGAAGCAGACCGAACGGACCTACTCTGTTCGGGCCGATTCTATCCTGCATAAAAGCCGAGACTTTCCGTTCAAGATAAACAGTATAAGCCACACATGTAAGCAAAACTCCGTGCACCACGCCGATTTTAGCAAATGTAATCAGTAAATTTATTAACCATTCAGGCATATATTAGAATGAGTTTTAGTTAAAATTGGAATACAAAGATTATGGAAAAAAAGGAAAGATAAAATGGAAAAAAACCTGTTAATTTTGCAAAATAATGGTTCAAAAATAATTTTAATTTGAATAAATATGGATCATATCCCTATCTTCTCTTTATAAAATAAATTCAGCTTCATTTTTATTTCCTGCTCAGAGGAGAGCAGCAGCAATTCTTTCGAGAATGCTTTTATTTCTTTATGATTAATTGTACGGATAATCTGCTTTATCTTCGGGAAGATACTTGGCACAACGGATAGCTCATCAACACCAAGCCCGATGAGGACTGCCGATGCAAGCGGATTTGAAGCCATCTCTCCGCAGACACTTACCTTAATATCATTCTTATGCGCTGCCGTAACAATTTTACTTATTGCCCGAAGAACTGCCGGATGAAACTCTTTGAACAAACCTGATATAAGCTCGTTGCCTCTGTCAACAGCAAGCACGTACTGTATCAAATCGTTTGTGCCTATGCTAAAGAAATCAACCTCCTTTGCAAACTCATCTGCCATAAATACAGCGGAAGGAACTTCAATCATCATACCGACGGGTATATGTTTATCATAAGGAATTTTTTCCTCGCTCAATTGCTTCTTCACTTCTTTTAAAATTTTTCTGGCGTCACGGATTTCAGGAATGGATGAAATCATCGGAAACATAATCTTCACATTCTTTTTCGATGATGCAATTAAAATTGCGCGAAGCTGCTCCTTAAAAATTTCCACGCGATCGAGACAGATTCTTATTCCCCGCCAGCCAAGGAAGGGATTAGCTTCCTTATGCGAGCTTGGCAGAAGTTTATCTCCGCCAATATCGTAAGTTCTTATTGTTACGCTGTGAGGATATGCCATGCTTGCAATATGTGTATACTCTTCAACCTGCTCTTTTTCAGAGGGGAAGTCACCTTTCTCAATGAATAAATGCTCTGTGCGGTACAAACCTATTCCGCAATGAGCATAAGTAGTAATGAAATCTATTTCCTCATCGAATTCAATATTAGCCGTAAGCTCAATCTTTTTTCCGTCGGTGGTTTCGGAGGGTAAATCTATTACTTCGAAAAGTTTTTTCTCGTACTCTTTGTATTCGGCAAGCTTAGTAACATACGTTTCAATTGTTTCGGGTTTGGGATGGCGTATAACAATTCCATCGTACCCATCTATGATAATCAGTTCCCCGGAAGTAACAGCGCTTGAAATAACTTTCATACCAACAACGGCAGGCACACGCAGAGCACGGGAAATAATTGCAGCGTGAGATGTTATTCCGCCGATATCGGTAATATATCCCTGAACTTTTCTTTTGCTAAACAAAATTGTATCGGCAGGCGTAAGCTCGTGAGCAACAATAATTGAATTTTCTTCGACTTTAGATACAAGCTTTTCGCGCTTCATATTGCGAATCACTCTGTTCTTCACGTCGTTTATGTCGGAGAATCTTTCGCGCATGTAGTCGTCATCCGCAGCAAGGAGAATTTTTCCGAGCTTGGATATTTCGTCATCAAATACATATCCCGCAGTACGCTTATCACTTATAATTCTTTTTACTACGCTCTCAAGAAAATATTTATCGCTAAGGATTTCAAGCTGAGCATCAAATATCTGCGACTTCTTCTCACCGATTCTTTCTTTCGATATTTCGTAAATTTTATTTAATTCTTTAACAGAGAACTCAATAGCTTTCTGAAACTCATCAAGTTCTTTTTCTACATCGTCATCGGCAATAATATCCGAATTAATTTTTATCTGATTACGCGTGTATAGATATGCGTGGCCGATAGAAATTCCGGGTGATGCCGGTATTCCAGTGTATATATTTTCTTTTAGGTTCATTTATTTTGCGTCAAGCTGCTGTAGCATTTTTTTTGCGTTATCGTTGCTTGGATTCAGTTCAAGTGATTTTTTATAATTTGCTACCGCGGCGGCTTTGTTTCCGTCTATCATACAAGCCTCGCCGAGTGAATCATAAACGTTTGCCGACTGTGGAAACTCTGCAACATTAAGCTCAAGAATTTTTATGGCATCTTTATTTCTGTTGCCCTGCAGCAAGCTATATCCTAAACTGTTTAACTGGTCTTCTTTAAAATTATAGTCATCAAAATTATTTTTCTTTAACTCATAATATTTTTTTATTGCTTCATCTACGTTTTGTTCAAAAATTACACTGAAAAGCTGGTCACTGATAAACGGACGAAACTTATCAATCCCCAGTACTTCAACATCAAAAATTAATGTTGCGTTAGGTGGAATCACTGCGCCTGCACCCTTTGGACCATAGGCAAGCTCAGGTGGGATAATAAATCTATACTTATCTCCGATTTTCATCAGCGCAACGCCTTCATCCCAGCCTTTAATAACCTGACCGCCTCCAAGTTGAAATTCAAAAGGTTGATTCCTATCACGGGAGGAGTCGAATTTTTTCCCGTCAAGCAGATAACCGTCGTAGTGAACAATCGCAACCATATCTTTAACCGTCGGTTTACCATCACTGTTTGTAAGCACGATATATTTTAATCCTGATGTAGTTGTTACAGTATCGCTCTGCGCAAAAGTAAAGTTTATTGCAAAGAGCATTATTAATAATACTAAATATTTTTTCATTATTTGTTTTATATAAATTTTATTTTTTTCTGATTATCATCAGCCCGTCTCTCACAGGCAGAAGAATTTTTTCAACTCTGGTATCATTCAATATTTTCTCGTTGAACTTACTTAATGCCAATGTATCTTCGTTCATATTTTTTTCGGCAT
>JBBRQV010000161.1:0-7349 GCA_038225955.1 Ignavibacteria bacterium
AAAATAGGTATTTTTTAGTTTATTTAATTTTCATTCTTACATAGTTATATTTATATAAGTTTGTCAAGCCCCGAACAATATAATGTTACCCAACTCCGCCAGGTCAGGAATGAAGCAACGGTAAGTAATTATTCTATGTGATTCGGGTGTCTTGACTTTTTACTCCTTCAAAAAAACTTCTAACTCAACCCAACTTTTCTATGAGCAAGACACAACTCGCAATTGTAGGACTCGGAGGAATAGCTCAGGTAAATCATATTCCTATTTTATCTAAGATGTCTGACGTAGAAATTAGTGCCGTCTGCGATCTGGATTTCTCCAAAGCAAAAAATATTGCCGCTAAGTACGGAATAAAAAAATCCTACAAGGATTTTGATAAAATGCTTGAGGAAAATCCTGAGATAGCTGCCGTGATAATTACCGCGCAGACTGACGTTCATAAAGAGTTAGCAATAAAAGCTTTTGCTGCGGGGAAAGATGTATTGGTAGAGAAACCCATTGCAAGAAATTATGCAGAGGCAGAAGATATTGTTGAAGCCGCTAAGAAGTATAAGAGGAAGATTATGATTGGGATGAATAACAGATTCCGCAACGATGTAATGCTTATGAAAACTTTTGTGAAGGGAAAAGAAATCGGAGAGCCGTTCTATGTAAAAGCTGGCTGGATAAAAACACAAAGCTCCGGACAGAAGTGGGCACTTGAAAAAGAAAAAGCCGGAGGTGGTGTATTTTTAGATAACGGAATTGTGATGCTTGATCTTGGCATGTGGATGCTAGGTTTCCCGGAGCCACACAGTGTTTCTGCTGTCAATTATAATCATAATACAAAGAACGTTGAGGATTCCAATATCTCACTTATAAAATTTAAAAACGGTTCTACTCTTTCACTTGAAACAAGTTGGAGCTTGCAAAGAGAAGGCGAACTTTTTTATTGTAATGTATTCGGTAAGACGGGAAGCTCTGCAATTAATCCCCTGAGGATTTATAAAAGAATGGATGATAAATTATTTAACATCACTCCTAATAAATTACAGCTTCCGCCTAATCAGTTCAAAAAAAGTTACGAGTTTGAACTGCAGCACTTTGTGAAAGTAATTAATAACGAAGCTGAAATTATTTCAGGCGGAGATGAAGCACTCTCACGAATGAAGATTGTAGATGCAATATATAAGTCAGCACAGAACGGAAAAGAAGTTATAATAAAATAAACTCTTTACGTTTTCTTTACATTCAAAGTGTATATTGATGAAAAACAATAAGGTGAAAAAGAAAATACTTGTAGTAGATGACGAAAAAGATATCGTCGATATTTTGAAATATAATCTTGAAAAAGAACACGAATTTGAAGTATTAGCCGCTTATAACGGTAAAGAAGCTCTTGAGTTAGTTGAAAACAATCCTGATTTAATACTGCTTGATATTATGATGCCTGAGCTTAACGGCTTTGAAGTATGCAAACAGCTGAAACAAAATCCTGCCTCTGCAAAAATTCCGGTAATATTTTTAACAGCAAAAGAAAACGAAATAGATGAAATTCTCGGGCTTGAGCTAGGCGCAGATGATTACATTCACAAGCCACTCTCTCCAAGAAAAGTTATTGCCAGAGTGAAATCAGTAATAAGAAGAAGTAATCTTGAGATTGAAAGAAATGCAAAGATTGACGAAGTTATAAAATTTAAGAATCTCGAAGTTGATAGCATAACACACTCTGTTAAAGTAAATAAAAAAGAAATTTTCTTTCCGAAAAAAGAGTTCCAGCTGCTGCATTTTTTAATTGCGAACCGCGGCAGAGTTTTCTCGCGTGAGTCTCTTCTCAATCAGATATGGGGTGAAAATATTTACGTAGTCGATAGAACTGTTGACGTACACGTAGCCAAGGTAAGAGAAAAGCTTGGCGAATACAACGATTACATAGAAACTATAAAAGGCTTAGGTTATAGATTCAAAGAGGCGAAGTAATTATATTTACGTATGAAGAACAGGCTAAAACTTTTCACAAAATTCACTCTCCTCTATTCATTACTTTTTTTTGTATTCATTATAATTCTATCTAAGGTAATCGATGTCTCTAATGAAACATTGATTACTTCTGCCGTTCTAATGTTCATTTTCTATGGGGCAACCTATGCATTTATTAAAATAGAATTATTCAAACCGCTGCACAATCTTTCCGATATAATTGAAAAGTTAAGTTCAAAAAATGAAAATAGTGATGACTTAGATAATGAGATTTCTGCCGTGCAGGAAATTTTAAATGAACTAATTGAATACAGGGATATAAAAGCAAAGTCGCTTTATATTCATAATATAAGCAGGCTTCTCGCCCAGGTAGCCGAGCGGTTAGTTAATGACCTGGAAACTGCAAAAACTTTTAAGGTAAACAGAAACGAATTTCTTGGAAACGTAACCCACGAACTCCGCACTCCAATTTTTGCAATACAACTTTCCCTTGAAACTCTCATTGACGGTGCATTGAATGATAAAGAAGTTGCTGAGGATTTTTTGCAGAGGGCAATTAAGCAAACATACAGATTGAAAGATTTAGTTGACGACCTCATCAGCATTTCAAAGCTTGAAGCGGGAATGAAAATGAGCAAGCGTTACTTTAGAGTGAACGATATGATTAAAAAAACGATTGACGACTTGCAGGGAATTGCAAAGAAAAAAAATATTTCAATAGAGTTTAATCCTGGAAGCTCTAACGGCGTGAATGTTTTCGGTGATGAAGAAAGACTAAAACAGGTAATGATAAACTTAATCGATAATGCGGTAAAATATACAAACTCAGACGGAGTAATAAAAGTCGCGACTGAAATGAAGCCTAAAGAAGTTACAATTTCAGTGGAGGATAATGGAGTTGGAATTCCAAAAAGTGATTTGCCGAGACTATTTGAAAGATTTTATAGAGTTGATAAGACACGCTCGCGTGATGTCGGCGGTAGCGGACTCGGGCTTTCAATCGTAAAGCACATTCTTGAAGTTCACAAAAGCCAAATCAAAGTTGAAAGTGAAGAGAATAAAGGAACAAGATTCGAGTTTAATTTGATTCGATAAATTAGTTGGCTGGAGTAAATTATTCCGTAAGCAAATCTGCCATCTTTAATAATCCTGTCTCATCAAATTTCTTTCCCATAACCTGAATGCCAAACGGCAGGCCTTGCGCATCTTTTCCTATAGGAACAGAGAGCCCGCAGATACCTGCAAGATTTACCGATACAGTATAGATGTCATTCAAATACATTGCAAGCGGATCATCGGTTTTATCTCCAATTTTAAAAGCAGTTGTAGGAGTAGTCGGAGAAATAATGAAATCAACTTTTTCAAAAGCATTTTCAAAATCCTGCTTTATTAAACGCCTCACCTTCTGACCTTTACGATAGTATGCATCGTAATAACCGGATGAAAGCACATATGTACCGAGCATAATTCTTCTTTTCACTTCTGCGCCAAATCCTTCAGAGCGGGTATTCACATACATATCTTCCATTACATTGGAGTTTTCTGAGCGCACTCCGTATCTCACACCATCATAACGAGATAGATTACTCGAGGCCTCTGCACATGTTAAAATATAATACGTTTGGATAGCATATTTTGAATATGGCAGCTCGACTTCAACAACTTCAAATCCTTTTTTCTTTAGTTCTTCAAGCTTCGTTAAAATCGTTGTCTTAATTTCTTCGTTCAGTCCTTCTCCGAAATATTCTTTTGCAAATCCTATTTTTATTTTCTTAGGATTTAATTTCTCTTTTATCTCTTCTGCATAATTTGGTACTTCAACATCGGCAGAAGTTGAATCCTGCTCATCTCTTCCTGCAATTACTTTTAATACCCGCGCAATATTTTCATTCTCTTTTGCAAATACTCCGATTGAATCGCATGAAGAAGCAAATGCAACAAGTCCAAAGCGTGAAATTCTTCCGTAGCTTGCTTTCAATCCTGTGATGCCGCAGAATGATGCGGGCTGCCTTATCGAGCCGCCCGTTTCTGAGCCAAGCGAAACCATACACATATCGGCAGCAACTGAAACTGCGCTTGCACCGGATGAACCGCCGGGCACTCTGCTTTCATCAATTGGATTTCTCGTAACGCCGAAAAAAGAATTTTCATTGGAAGAGCCCATAGCAAATTCATCGCAGTTAACTTTTCCTATTAAAATTGCATCGGCATCTTTTAATCTTTGTATAACCGTTGCATCGTATATTGCATTAAAGTTACTGAGTATTTTTGAACCGCATGTAAGCAAGGCATCTTTTACAGAGATAACATCTTTCACTGAAATCACCATTCCGGCAAGCTCACCTGCTGTACCGTCTTTTATTTTTTCATCAATTACTTTTGCCTGTTCAATCGCTTCGTTTTCAAATAAAGAAATAAAAACATTTAAGCTTTCACGCGCTTTAATATTGGAGAGATAATGCTCAACTATATCTGTGCATTTAAGATTTCCGGAATCTAAATTTTTTCTGAGTTCTGAATATGTTGAAGGTATTTTCATATGAATGATTTATAAAGCAAAAGGGATTTATGTTTATAAATCCCTTTTGGGTAAATATTAATTAAAGAATAGAATTTTTATTTCTTAGCTGATTAATCAGATAAATTAAGCAGCAGGTTTTTTATCGTTATCGTGGTCGTGATTTGTAATATCTTTTTCGATATCGCTTGAAGCCTTTTTAAATTCTTTAATTCCTTTGCCAAGTCCCTGCATTAATTCAGGGATTTTCTTTGCTCCAAACAATACTAAGATGACGATAGCTATTAATATTATTTCGGGCGTTCCTAGTCCGAACATTTTTTCTCCTTATTGGTTTTACTTATTTGTACTATACAATCTTTTATAATATACTTTCAATAACGCTTTCAAACAATCTCTTTCCATCATTATTTCCGAGCATCTTTTCAGAAGCTCTTTCAGGATGAGGCATCATTCCTAAAACGTTTCTTGTTTTATTTTGTATTCCGGCTATGTTTAAAAGCGACCCGTTTGGGTTCTCGTTATAGCTGAATAAAATCTGGTTATTGCTTATTAAATCGCTTAATGTATTTTCATCGCAATAATAATTTCCTTCACCGTGAGCAATAGGTACGTTAATGTCTTCTTTTATGTCATATTTACCTGTAAAAATACTCTTATTATTTTCTACTTTCAATGAAACAGTTTTGCATATAAACTTAAGATTCTCGTTTCGAAGCAGCGCTCCGGGAAGCAAACCTGACTCACACAACACCTGAAAGCCGTTGCAAATTCCCATTACAATTCCCCCATTATTTGCGAATCGAATTACGTCCGTCATTATCGACGAGAATCTGGAAATCGCGCCGCATCTTAAATAATCTCCGTAAGAAAATCCGCCGGGTAAAATAATTACATTCCTATCGTCAATGCTTCCGTCTTTATGCCAAAGAAATTTTGTATCGGCATTCATAATATTTTTACAGACATTGTATGCATCATGGTCACAATTTGAACCGGGAAAAACTACTACGCCAATCTTTGCCTTGCTCATTTTAGTTCGACTATTTCAAATTCGTAATCTTCCATCACAGGATTTGCAAGCAATTTTTTGCAGGCATCATCAGTAATTTGCTTCGCTTTATCCAATGAATCTGCTTCTACTTGCAGCTCTACAAATTTTCCTATGCGTGTATCGAGTATAGAATTATAACCCATGGATTTCAATGAGTGCTCAATAGTTTTACCCTGCGGGTCTAAAATATTTTTGCGTAAAGTAATTTTAATTTTCGAGCTGAATATCATTATACCGATATAAGTTAGATATAGGAGAGTGAAATAAGTTTAAGACAAAATTAACTATTAAAAATAAGAATAGAAATTAAAAAGGCGGGGTATTATTTCAGTTTATCTCTTAAAGATTCCAAAACTGATTTATTTATGTCAATATTACTGTTAACGTCTTTTTTCTTTGGTTTTATGCTGCTTTGAGGTTTTTTTGCATCTGGTGCGCCTCTGCCGCCTTCATTAATAGACTTTTCCTGGTTTTTTGTCGTAGTCTCAGTTTTTGTAATATCCTGTTTTAATTCAGGTGCAGGTGATTTATCTGAAATTTTTGTTTTTTCTTCTGCTGTTGCTGTAGAAGTCTTTTCATCAATAGTAGATGATTGCTGGTTTGTTCTTCCTCTTACATTTATCTGACCGCCTCTTTCATCTAATGCTTCTTCCTGAGTTTTAGATTTCACAATTGGTTGTGAAAAATTGTTTTCGCTAGTTACTTTAGGATCAGCTTTTCTTTCCGTATTACCAAATGTCTCCTGATCTTTTACAACGGGCTTTTCTTTAGTATCATTATCTTCTTTTTTGGCAAACTCTTTATTTTCTGTAGTCGGAGCGGGAGTATTCACAGAAGGTTTTTCCGTTGTTATAGTTGTCTGCGTTTTATTGCTCGTCATATTATTTACGACTGCATCTTTTTTATCTGCAAGGACAAAGTAAACTAAAAATGCAGCGACTACAACTGATGAAATTCCTAAAGCGGGTACAAGACGTGCGCCGAATAAATTTTTGAAAAATCCGGATGCACTGCCTCTGACAACTACGTCTCTGGTTCTTTCCTCAGAATCCAATACATCAATCTGGATCTGAAGTCTTTTCAGAAAGTTTTCGTCGGCTTGTAATTTTGGAAGTCGTAAAAGTTTTTCTCGTATATCTAAATGTTCGTTTTCGTGTTCCACAACAAGTAAAGTTTGTTTATATTAATTTTCTTTTAGGGTTTTAAAATATTACGAATTCGGTTTATATATATCCTGAAGTAATTCTTTCAGTTTTTCGCGTCCTCTGTTTATTCTGGATTTTACCGTTCCGAGCGGAAGCTTCATTATTTCAGCAATCTCCTCGTAGTCCATATCCTGAATATCCCGGAGGACTATCACTTCTTTAAATTTGTCATCAAGCGAGTTAATCGCCTGCTGTATAAATTCATTTTCAATTCCTGCCTGAGCCGTTTCCTCGGGAGATAATACATCAGCCTTTAAGTCAAAATCTTTTTCTCCATCGGGATCAAAATCACTAATAGAAATCGAAATGTAATTTTTCTTTTTCCTTAAGTTCGTCTTTGCAATATTAATTGCAATCGTATAGAACCAGGTAGAAAACTTTGCAATCTCTTTGTATAAATGTTTAGATTTATACAGCTTCAAAAAAGTATCCTGCGCCAGATCCTCAGCCTCTTCGCGGCTGCCTGTGTATCGGAATAAGAAATTTATCAGCTTATCTTTATACCTGTGAACAATCTCATTGAAGGCTTCAACTTTCTCTTGTTGAAACTCGGCAATAAGCTGTTCATCTGTATAACCTTTATAAACAGAATTCGATTTTAAAAGCATTAAAG
>JBBRQV010000162.1:0-7335 GCA_038225955.1 Ignavibacteria bacterium
ATATTTCTTTATAAAATTTTCAAGCCAGTTATACTCTTGCAAAAAAATTGCTATATCAACTGCTGTTTTGAGATAATAGTGAATAACTTCCTCACCACTTTCTATAATATTATTCAGATCTAAAATTTTAAGATATTCGAAAGCATCTGTGTAATATTTTACATCACCCTTATTAATTAAATACGCACAGGCATTAATATAATCCCAATATGGTTTTGCAATTTTTCTTTTTAGATAATTTTGCCCATCGATAAAATTTTTCATTTCACTGAGAACTTTACTATCCCCTTTGAAATACAAAAATTTGGTTCCCAGATAGTTTCTGTATAATTCGGAATTATCCTGAGTAATTTTCTTTTTGTTCTTCTCTATATACTCATTAATTTCTTGAAAAAAACTATACGTATATTTCAAATCAATATTTACATACTCTCTGGAAAGCATGTATTGAAATAAGAATAATTTTTTTGCAATAAATTCATAATCTAAGCCGTCGGATTTTTCCTGATTGATTTCATTATTACTATCAAATTTTGAAAAATACCAGTACTCATATTCCTCTGAAATTAGCTTTGTATTAGTCTCATAGAACTCATCTATCTCCTGATTGGAATTTTTATGTTCCTTTTTAAATTCCTTCAATCTCTGAAAAAACTTATCATCGTAATGGCGCGTTCTTAATCCTCTTAATGTGTAAATATTTTTATCCCACTCATTTTTTTCAAACTCTTCCTGTGCCATAAATCTTTCAAGCAGCTTCCAGAAGTCGGATAAGAGTTTCCTTATACTTTCATTTTTAAAAGCTTCTTTTGGATACATAAAAGCAGAAATGCCCTCACGTGTGATGCTCCCTTTTTCTATTCCGGCAAAGTTATCCTTTATATAGTCATAAAGTTTAATGAGACGGGGGAGCTTATTAAAGTAAGGGGAACGGATAAAGTCACCGAATCTTTCAAATTCTTCTTGTGAGATATTGGAAAGCAGTTCTGAAATTTCGTTTTTCAAAGCTTAGGGGAATAAATTTTTATAGCCAAAATTCACGTTCAGAAGAACGCTTCCTCCAAAAATAGCAAAAATCAGCACAATAAAAAGATATTTATATCCCTTTCAAATTTTTTTTCAATTCACAAACTGCATTTCGCTTCTTTGGAAATAGCATCCAACTTTGCAATCTTGTATTCAATTAATTCAGTTCTTTAAAATTTAACTTCAATACTGAAATTTCAAAATTCACTAAAACAATTATGAATATACCTTCGCACAACCCGAAAACCCTTGAACTACAGTTAAGAAAGATATTATCAGGTATAGAAAAAAATACAGGAGATTGGCCTAAGAGCACTCATATGAGCAAAGAAATGTTCTTGAAGACTTCTAACGAACTGGAAGAAAAACTTAAAGAAGTAAAAAATACAGAAAAAAAATTATCATTACAGAGAAAAAAGCTTTTAGAATTTATGAACCAATTAGCAAAACCACTTTATAAAAAAGCTCGTGACCAGGCATATTCTATTCACGGTAAAAATTCGGATAAATTAAAAGAGTACAGCTTTAAAAAAATTTAACTTTAATAATGTTCTTGGCAGAATATAAACAAACAAAATAAACCCCTACTTCGGCTTCGAGTAGAAAAATATAAAAAGAATCAAAATGAAAAAATTTATTCTCAGTCTTTTGCTGCTAATTGCAATCAGCTTTACCGCAATTAGAGTCAGCGCAAACGTAACTCCTACCGAGGCGGAAGCAATTCTATCCTTCGATGAATTAAAGTACGATTTCGGAAAGGTAAAAGAGGGCGAAAGCCTTGAGCACCTTTTCAAATTTACAAACACAGGAACGGAAAATTTAATTATACAATCTGTTCATCCATCCTGCGGCTGCACAGGCGCCACAATGGGTGATAAGAAAGAATTTGCTCCAGGTGAATCCGGTGAAATAAAAATTACTTTCAGCACTCAGGGCAGGGAAGGCATAAATAGTAAAACAATTACGGTAACCTCAAACGATAAGAAGGAACCCGTAAAAACACTTTCATTTGTTTGTGAAATCTTAAAATAATAAAACCCTATATGAAAAAATCTATTAAATTATTTTTAGCAGTACTAATGATGCTGACATTGATAGGTTCACTATCTGCTCAGTCAGTAACATTAAAAATGAAACGCCCCCCAATAGGCCGCCTAAGTGCAGCTGATTTATGGAGCGCAACTATTACAAATACCGGCGAAGCTTTCACCGCTTATTTATACGGCTCAATGACGAATAATGAAACCAGCGAGCTTATTGCCACCGGACAGACAATGACTTTTGAAGTAAAGAAAGGAACAACAAACTTCAAAGTATCTGACTTACCCAGAATTCCTGATATAAATTATACAGCCAAAGACCCGAAGTACAAAACTTCTTTTATGAATACAGGTGGTGCGCCTGCCGGAGATTATAAGATATGTATCGAGCTTCGCACACAAGGTAATGAAGTTACTGGAGAAGATTGCATTGACCAAAAAATTACAGGCGGTGATGCACCCCAGCTTATTTCACCAAGAGATGAAGAAGAGCTTAGAATAGACAATCCTATTTTCACCTGGATACACATGAAAGCACCGGGTGCAAATCAAACATACTCTTTAAAAATAGTTGAGCTTAGAGGTGAAGAATCACCTGAGATTGCAATGCAGAAAAATAAAACATTCTTTGAGAAAGAAGGCATTCCTACGCAGTTGTTTCAATATCCTAATTCAGCAGAGAAATTTGAAAAAGGAATGAAGTATGCCTGGCAGATTAGTATTAATGGAATGAATAGCTCTGTTCACACTTTCTCAACGAATAACACGCATAAAATTGGGACTGTTGATAATGGAGCAAATCTTTATCTGATGCAGAGAGGAGATGGATGTTGTTTTAATGTTAATATAAATTCATCGGGTTCTTGGAATTCATGTCAGATAATCTCAAATTCAAACCCGATAATTTCAGCAAGTCCTGATCAAAGTACCACAATTCCTGCAGTTTTACCGCCTTCAGTATCTTCAATAAAATGGAATGGCAATGGTCCTTTTACTCAAGGTTGGAATATGTATGGTATAATTTGTTTTCAAAACACCGGTTCGTTCCAAATTTATGTTAAGTGGTCGTCTAATGGAGGAAATTCATTTGTTGGTACTGATACTTTAAACGTTTATTGCTCCAACGGGCAATCAAATCCTGATTCATGTATAATGTGTAATTCTGATTTTGAAAACCCAATTCTTAGCAGTCTCACTACAACATTTTATGTTCAGTTACATCAGGATAATTTTCCATGTTGGAAAACTACAGCTTCAAATCATAAGATAGAATTTTGGAGCTATAGACCGGATTTAGGTCAGAACGTACCTGCATATCACGGAAATCAATTTGCTGAATTGAATTGTGATGAAGTTGCAACTCTTTATCAATCGTTTACGGTTAACACAATCGGAACAAAAACAATTTATTTTGCCCACCGTGGTCGTTTTGGGGTAGATGTAATGGGCGTTTCAGTTGGTCCGGTTGGTGGTCCATATAATCTGTTAGGAAGTTATTCCGATGGTAACACCGCATGGTCTTATAACTCGGTATCGTATAATTTTTCTTCTGTTGGTCAGTATGAAATTCGTTTTGAATCTATCTCCTCCAGTGGTAATAACCCTGCTGGTGGAAATTTCCTTGATGCAATATCTGTGGATTGTCCTATTGCTCCTGGAACAGGAACGCCAACGCAAACCGGAAGTATTTGTGATTCATTAAAAGCAACTGTCTCTTCAAGTCCTTTGCAAGGATGCTGCTGGAGTATAAACCTTAGAACACCTGTCAATAATTCAAGCATCCGAGGAATTCAATTTTTAGCTCAGGCACCGAATACATTTGTTACAGCAAACTCTCAATTAGGAAGTGCTTACAATTCAGGTTGGATTTATCCTGTAAATAACGGACAAGAGTTCAGAATTAAAAGATTAATGGGTAATATTCCTTCTGGCCAGCTTAATGGATTCTTTAATTTTTGTCTGAACAAACTATCAAGTCCTCAGCATATAATAGTCAATTGGTTAAATGCGGGAGATACCGTTTTATGTTCAGATACAGTAACAACTTACTGTGAAATTCCATGCGTAACATTCACGCAAGATACTTTAGTTTGCAACGGAAGTAATTACAATTTACGTTATTCGTTTACAAATAATGCTTCATACTCTATTGGTAATATAGATGTTGTCAGCTCAACACCATCGGGAATAACTGTTTCGCCGTCAACATTCATATTGTCTCCTGCTTTGGGTACAGGTCAAACTACAAATCTACCTGTGTTTACTTTAAGCGGAGCAATCCCTAATACACAAGCATGTATAGTATTTAAATTCACAAGCCCTGACGGATGTTGCTGGTGTTACGATACGCTTTGCGTAACTATTCCATCATGTGTATGTAATGAAGTCGGCGCAACAATTACGGGAGATCCGTTGAACTGCTGCTATAGTCTTAATTTACAGAATAATTATTCCGGGAATTATTTTAATCAGATTAATGTAAGACCATTGGAATCAGGAATATCGTTCAGTACATGGAATACAAATACTGCAAATAACTGGTACTCAACTAATACTTATCCTGATAATGTAATATACCTTATTAATAATCCGGCAAACTTCCCTAACAATTATATACCGATGGGTAATTCAGCTAATGTAATTAATTTCTGTTTACATGGATACACAACATCAAGTCAACATGTTGTAATAGAATGGATGAGAAATGATTCTGTTAAATGCAGAGACACGCTTACAACAAATTGTTCGCCTCTTCCTGCACCGACAAATTGCACGCAGCTTATAAATGATTCGTTGACGTGTCTGCAAAACGGAACGTATCAATATACATTCCATATAAGAAATAATTCTTCGCATACAACAACAGGATTTCAGTTTAATCCGGTCTCTCCTGCAGGACTGACATTCACTCCGGCAAACTTCAGCAATGTAACTATTGCACCGGGAATGATTTCTCCTCAGCAGACAATGATTGTCGGGGGAGTAAGCCCGGGCTCATCATTCTGTTTCAAAATTTCACTGTACGAACACGTCTTAATAGCAGGCCAGCAATATTATGATTGGTGCTGTTACAGCGATACGATTTGTAAAATAGCTCCTATTTGTGTTTCCAGTGATTCTTGTCGATGCGGGCATTGGGAAAGTGATAAGGTTGTACTATCAGATTTAACTACAACAAAGACTATATATTGTGGAAAAACCTATAACAATGTAAATCCGATAAACAATTTAACCATTTCGTACCCTGATTATGTTTGCTCTTCGAAGAAATGTAATGCAACATATATCTGGACAATAACGGGTACCATACCACAAAGTGGAACTGGTAATACAATTCCAAACGCTAATCTTTCATTACCGGGGTCATACATAATTTCAATGACACCTATCTGTGGTACAGATACCTGTAAACCATGTCAAATATTTATTAATGTTAAAGGTAATCCTTCTGATAGTTTATGTGGTTGCGGTGAAAGGTGGAAACCAAACAGCAGTATAATTTATAATCCCAAACTAACAAGTAAAGAGGAAAGAAAAGTAAAATGCTTCTCAGATGAATTTTTCGGACCTATAGTTGGAGGTTCCAATATTATATATAGTGCCTCTCCATATACTTGCGATAAGCCTGGTTGTTTACCGACTTACAAATGGCGAATTGTTGACCTCGCAACTAACAGTAATGTTAACTCAGGCACAAGTAATTCATTGCCTATTACTTTCCCTGTTCCGCTGCCTGAAAGTAAGTATGAATTTATAGTGTATCCTGTGTGTGGAGGCAAAGTATGCGATTCATGCGGATTCTATTTCTATACGGAAGGAAAATCGGATTGTGAATGTGGTGGTTGGAAAAGTAAAACTATTGGAGGTACTATTAATGCTAAAAAAATTCATTCGATAGAATGTGGAGAAAAGTTTAAAGTAGATTTCCTTTCGAACTTAACTTTAAATTTCCCTGCGTACATTTGCAAACCTGAAAATTGCGAAGCAACTTATACCTGGGATTTAATAGGCGGCAGCGGAATTAATCCAGTGCACGTAACTGGAAACAGTAATACATTTAACTATACATTTAATACTCCGGGTAATTATAGTCTATCGTTAAAAGCATATTGCGAAGGCAAGCCATGTGACTCATGTATCGTCTATATTAATGTGCCGGATAGACCGCATACAAATGATTCCTGCATGTGCGGCAAATGGGGTGGTGAAGAAATAGGAGTTATAATTGACGGGAAGAAGCAAGAGAATACTATATGTGGTAAAAAGATTGAAATTTATTCTAACTCCTCATTAACTTTAACATTCCCTGATTATTATTGCATAGGAAATTGTAAAGCAGATTACACATGGGATTTAAAAGGTGGCTCAGGTTTCGCTCCAATTCATGTAACAGGAATCGGCAATCCGTTTACCTATACTTTTAATACACCTGGTAATTATAGTTTATGGTTCAAGCCATTCTGCGGAGGCAGTGCATGTGATTCTTGTACAATCAATATTAGCGTTATAAAGATACCCCACACACAAGGATGTGATTCGTCATTGAATAAGGTGTCTCATAATATGACAACTTTTATTGGATCATTTGAAGGAGCATACATTGAATTTACAACAAACTTCAATGGTACTCCGATAACTGATCCTGGTGCACAACAATCATTCGCGGTCTGGCAATGGAATGACGTGACTTTCAATAATGTCAGTTCTTATTGGAATCAGGCAATGTATATAGGCGCTAACCAGAGTCCGGTTATGTCAATTGTTTTTCCTCCATGTACTTATAAAAATGTTGGTTTTGAATTAGAACAATTTTGGAGTAATCCGGGAGCATATACTATAAAAATTTATACATGTGACTCAAATTGCTCATACACGTACATAACAAATTTTCAGGAAAAATCATACATGTACTTTGGATTTAATTGTCCGGCATATATTAACAAAATAGAAGTATCCATGAATGTTTCGGGTTGCTTAATGCGTCATTTTAAGTATGGGATTTAATATTAAAAAATTTAATTAAAATCTTGATGAATACATTTCCGGCAGATAAAACTCTGCCGGATTTAATTTAAGAACTTCGTTAAGAAATACTTATTAAAAGCCCCATTAAAAAATTATTATTATCATGAAAATTTATAAAATATTTTTAACTTTAATATTTTTATCATTACTTTCAAACACTACTTACTCGCAGGTAACGGCAATACTTCGTCAGCCGCCGCCGTTTCAGTTCAAGGCATCGGATTTATGGAGAGTGAGCCTAACA
>JBBRQV010000163.1:0-7326 GCA_038225955.1 Ignavibacteria bacterium
ATAGCAGTCTGAACTCCGTTATTTGTCCATCTCTTATTCCCGTTAAAGTGAACATTTTGGCAATATAAATTTACGCCTATTCCTGAATCAGGACCTGCATCATAATTTCTATAATCCTGCCATACAGCGTGCATGCCTTCCCATGTATCAGCGATACATGATGGGTTTGTTTGGTCAGCAGTATCTGTGCAAAGCGGATTGCCATCGGAGGCCCACATATGGTTTCCGCCGTTATCCAATCTTTCACAATATATATCATGATTTGGTCTTCCTGTTACTATATTTGTATCACGTCTTCCATCTTCCCATACTATTTCACATCCTGCTACTCCATCGCCGCAAATTCTTGGTTTCTTTTGATGTCCTTCGGATTGGTTACAAACTCTTTTTCCGAATGAACCTGACCAGTGGTTTGAACCATCTGATTGTAAGTGTTGAGCATATACTTTGTGACCGTGTGAAACACCGTCCCATCCGCTCCAACAAAGATGAGCACCGTTACCGCCATCAGGACACATTTGAACATCTGTACAAGTATTAGGAGTAAAACCTGATGCAACTGATCTTAAATAATTACCACCGCTTTGTCCCCATTCATATGAACCAAAAGCATCTAACTTTAAAGCACATATACCATTAAGGTTATTCATTGCAATGATTGCGCCTGAACCTGAATGTTGTATTGCAGGACGAAGCATTCCGTAAACAATACCTAGCGCTTCCGGTGAGCAGTTTACACCATTATTTGCCCACATTATTGAACCGTCAACTTTAATTCTCTGAGCCCAGCATTGACCGATTCCATTTCTGTTATCAGCCCAGCATATTATAGCTCCGCCGTTTCCATCTGTACATAGAGCAGGACGATTCTGGTCGCCGCTTGCATCGCAGATTTTTACTCCACCGGCAAGCCATTGAGGCACGCCAAAGAGATTCATTCTCTGAGCATAAATATCTTTATTACCGTTTCTATCATCTTCCCAGCATACTATAGCTCCGCCTTTTTGATCGGATAGGCAAACAGCATTTGATTGATGACCTGAATTTGTACAAACTGCATTGTTAATTAAAGGATTGGTTGACCACTGAGAAAAGACTTTACTTGTCACGGAAGACAATACGAGTAAAGACAAGATGAGAAGTATTCTTGTTTTCATAAAATTGAACTTAAATTTGAAGATTCCTATAAACCTGTAGCAAATAAACTATATATTTTTGGGAAAATCAAGGTAATACGCTTAGTATTCCTTTAATATTTTGTGCAAAATAAGTGCGTTCATTGTAGCTCTAAAACACTGTTAAAACAATTATCAATTAAGCTTTTGTGTGCCGTACATTTATCATCTCAAGTCAATGTTATTTTACTAAAATCATTTTCTTTGTCTGGGTGAAATTCGCAGTAGTCAGACTATAGAAATACGTTCCGGAAGATAATCTTGATGCATCAAGGTTTACTTTATATGAACCAGGCTCCAACTTTTCGTTTACAAGTTCTTTTACTTCCCGCCCGAGCACATCAAATACTTTCAAAGAAACAAAAGTATTTTGTGGAATATCAAAGGCAATGCTTGTAGCAGGGTTGAATGGATTTGGGAAATTTTGCGCGAGCTTGTATGCTCCCGGAATTTCAGATGAAATATTCTGAACACCTACGAGCGGCCCTATATAAATATCGTCAAGCTGCACCGCCAAACCTGCTTCAGAGCTAAGCATATTAACATAGTATCTGAAACCAACTGCAACCTGCTGTCCTGAAAACTGCCCTAGCCTATATCTGTATTTTGTAAAGTGTCCGTAAACCGAACCCAACGGCCATACAATTGTTCCTATCTTTGTTGTAAATCCTTCGGGAAGTGTATTTGTAGTATTCACCCAAATCTGAATGCTATCTATATACTGCTGTGAGCCGCCTGTTGCATAAAATGAAATCGAATCGTTTGCGCATGCAAATCTTGGACTAACAAGCCAGGCATCAGAAATATGAACAATATTATTTCCTGTTGAATCATATCCTGAATAGTAGCTTACGCCAATTGAGCGTTTTCCGCTTCTTGACTTAGATTTGAATTGCGAGCTTACCTGATATATAGTGGAACCTGAATCTCGCACTGTCCAGTTAGACGCATTATATATTGTAAATGCTGCTCTATTATATATAGTCCATCCTGTCGGAAGTGAAGCGGGACTCGTGCTTTCAAAGTTTTCCGCAATTTTATATTGCGCAAATAAAGAAGAAGATAAGACCAAAAATAAGAAAATTGTAATTAATTTTTTCATATGAGAAGAGTTGAGTCTATAAACTAGGGATAAATCTACATAATTTCTAATAAAATTTAAAGAGAGTTCTCATAATTTAAGACTTCAGATTTAAGATTTATGTTCGATAATTGTCGGGTTTTAATTTTTTTACATTGCAACATTATTGTCACATTTTGCCTTAAGTATGTTATGGAATAGAAAAGAAGTCGCAAAATAGTCGCATTTTATTGCAAGCACAAAGTATTGAGTAGAAAGTGTAAAGATAAATGTCCCATAATAATCACATTTTATTTGAGCTTCTTTTAAATGACGAAAAATTGTCGGATTTTATTTTTGTTACATTGTAACATTATTGTCACATTTTAACCGCCCCATCAGTCCCCCTTCTTACTAAGGTGGAGGAAGCTTCTGTAACGGTCTGGTTTTGGTCGGATTTTATTTCAACACGAAATTCACTAAATCCTACAAAAAAGAAAACTGCTACTGCTAATTGATAATTACTAATTTAAATGGTCGGGTTTTGGTCGGATTCTGAATTCTGAATTCTTCTAATATACTAAAGAAATAAATCCCATTCAAACTGTTCCTCCCTATTAGTAGGTAAAATTAAACTTTTTACTTATTAGTGAGTATAAAAGAGTAGCATTAGTAAGTTTCAACTTCTTCTAAATAATCTCATATTTACAAACAAATTTTAATACCCAATTTACAGATGAAATTACTCTCATTTATTATCCTTTTTTTAATTTTCGGAAATACATTTGCGCAAAGCTATAAACTTTCCGGAAAAATTTCCGATACCAAGACTAACAAAGGTCTCGAATATGTTAACATAAAAGTTGCCGATACAACTTACGGCACTATCTCAGATAAAGACGGGAATTATTTTATCGCTCTTAGCCCCGGCAAATACAAAATTATTTACTCATACATAGGATATAAAACTGAGACGGAAGACATCGAAATTTATAACGACGACATCAAAAAAGATATTTATATGAATCCTTCTGGGGTGTTTACCGAGCAGATTGAAGTGCTCGGAGAAGATCCTGCCTATGAAATAATAAGACAAGTTATAAAAACAAAGAAACAATTTCAGCAGAACCTAAAACAATATGAGTACGATGCCTATACAAAAATGGTGATTCGTTCAAACCAAAGTGTTGCCGATAAAAACAGCGAAGTAAAAGATACAACGACCGATAAGAAAAGACTTGGGATTTTTGGAATACTGGAATCGGAAACAAAGGGATACTTCAGAGCGCCGGATGAATACAAAGAAATAGTAAAATCAAAAAGAGAGACTGCAAATATTACGAGAGGTTTTGCAATTCCTTTCATTGCAAATTTTTACGATGAGAAATTAGATTTTGATGAGTTCAAAGTTCCGGGTCCTGTAGCAGATAATGCATTCGATAATTACGAATATAAACTTCTCGGCACAACTACATTAGATACTACCACTGTTTACAAAATTCAGATGACAAATAACTCGAACATTTTCCCGCAGCTAAAAGGTACGCTGTTTGTACTTGATGGAGAATTTTCATTGGTAAAAGTTGACTTAACTAATAATGATGCAGCAAGACTGAGAGCAATTGATAACATAAGATTCTATCAGAAATTTACTAATTACAAAGACAGGCAAAACCATTCGTTCTGGCTTCCTACTGATAATCAGATAGAGTTTGAAGGCTCGTTCCTTGGATTTCTAAAGTTTTCGGGAAGCGTAAATTCTATCGTATCGAATTATACTCTTAATGAAAAAATTCCTACCGGAATTTTCAACGAGACAGTTGTACAGGTGCTACCGAATGCAAAAAAGGATTCTGCATATTTTTCTAAGAAGCAGTTGATAGCATCAACTAATGAAGAGAATAAAGCATTCAGAGATATAGAAAAAGATGAGAAGAAAAAAGATGGCGAAGTTTCTTTTCAGATTACTCAGTTAAAATTCGGCAAACACATAACATCACAGCCGTTACAGTATTATTACTTCAATAGAGTTGAAGGCAGCGCATTGAATTTTAATCTGAACTACAGAAGTGACTTTAACAGGATCGGATTTGACGGAAACTACAGTTATGGCTTCTCCGATAAAAAACTAAAGTACGAACTAAAATATACTCAAAGATTTTTAAAAGACAGGACACTGAATTTTTCAGCATCTGTTTTTCAAAAATTAAAGACTGCTAACGTAGAGTATGCAGGGATTAACAGATTTTACAATACGCTTACAAGTTTCTTCGATAAAGATGATGCAGTCGATTATTATTATTCAACCGGATATGAGCTTGGATTAAATTACTTACCTATTCCGCAAATAAGATTCGGATTAAATTTTTTACAGAGCAAAGAAACCACGGCAAATAAAAATACTGACTGGAGCATAAGAAAACCTGATGAAAGCTACAGAGTAAATCCGCAAATAAACGAAGCGTTCCAAAGAGTTACCGGAGTGAGCTTACGCTTAGACCCGAACAAATATAAATTCATAGATTATGGTGATGGAAATATTTCAAGATTCACGGATACAAAGTTTCCTTATCTAGATTTAGGATTCCAGTATTCTCCGAAGGATATTGGCAGCACATATGAGTACAGAAAATTCAGAGCAGTTATTTCAGGTAACAATTATGTAAACTCTCTTTTTAATTTAAGATACAGACTCGGAGCAGAGTATGCCACGGGTGATATTCCCTATCAGAGTTTATTTTATTTTAACAGAGAGCAGGGTGCAGGCACAGGATTAGGCTTCAAGGCGTTGAACTATCAGGAATTCTTAGGTGATAAAACTTACTTCATTAACATAGAAAATAATTTTGGTAAATTTATTTTTGGTAATGTACCTGTTCTGAAAAAATTTGACTTCATAGCATTTGTTAACGCAGGGAAGATTGAAATCAGCGATGCAAATTATCAGTTAGCCTCATGGAAAAATTTCAACGGAACAGACGGCACGTACCTGGAAGTCGGCGGCGGCATAGGAAGAATATTTGATATATTAAGAGTGAACTTAGCAATGAGACTGAACAATATAAACGATAGCCGCTGGCATGTAGGTGTTGTGGTTGAGGGATTTTAGATTTTAAATCACTAATTTGTATGATGTGAAATGATGACACTGATTTTGGTAAGCAAAAAGACCTGTCAGGTTTTTAATCCTGACAGGTCAAATTTATTTGTTCTTGTTTCCCCCTCCTTACCAAGGAGGGGGACATTTTACATTCATACTGTTTTACCTGCTTCCGCACACAACTTTCAACGTTACTTTCTCACCTGCTCTCATTACAATAATTTCAACTTCTTCATTAGGTTTGTACTCTGCGAGCGCGTATGTATAATCATAAACATTTTTTATTTCGTGCTTGCCGAATTTTATAATAATATCTTTTCCCTGCAAGCCGCCTTTTTCAGCGGGACTGCCGGCTTTTACTCCTGTGATTTCCATACCGTCTGCCTGTGAAGAGTAATCCGGAATTGTTCCTACATAAACTCTTATATTCCCCATCGTTTTATTTTCGTTACCGCTCACAACTTTTATGAAATCGATTTTACTTGGGTAATCTGCCATTGTAACTGCAATCTGATAAGCCATTTTTGTGACAGCTTCTTCACCTTCCGAATTTATTTTATCCCATGTATCGGATGGCTTGTGATAATCAGGGTGATTGCCAGTGAAGAAAAATAATACAGGTACATTCTGAGAATAGAACGATGCATGGTCAGAGGGACCGAAGCCATCGGGAGTTTTATTTAAATTAAAATTAAAAGTTTTATTTACTGAGTCGATTAAGTTACTCCATAACGATGACGTCCCTGTTCCGCCGATGTTAAGTTTGTTATCTGCTAGCCTTCCAACCATATCAAGATTTATCATTGCAGTTACATTCATATCTTTGAAGAGTTGCGCTTTTGTAAAGTACGCCGAACCAAGCAGCCCTGCTTCCTCTCCATTGAACAACATAAATACCATTGTTCTTTTTGTAAGTTCTTTGTTCGAAGCAAATTTCTGAGCAAGCTCAAGCACTGCGCTTGTTCCCGATGCATTATCATCTGCGCCATGATGGATTAATCTGTCATTGCCTTCATACAATGAACCGTACTGCGAACCATATCCTAAGTGATCTTTATGCGCACCAATTAATACGACTTCCTTTTTTAACTGTGGGTCAGAGCCTTCTATTTTTCCTATGATATTATTCGTTGTAATTTTTACCTGAATAACATCTGTTAAAAATTCCGCGTTAGCTCCTTTTAAAATAAATGAATTTGGTTTACCTGATTCATTAATTCCCTTCTCAATATTTTTGAAGTTATATCCGTTCGTCTGCATTATTTTTTCAATCACATCTCTCTTTGCATTTATTACAGGGATGCCTGCATTGCTTAATGAATTATCAAATCTCAAATTCGCCAATTTATCGTCGGGGTCTGCATCGTATCCGCTAATTAAAATCATTCCAACTGCGCCGCTCTCACGGGCAGGCAAGGTTTTGTATCTTGTGTTCTCATATTTTGAAAACGGATTATCATGAGGGTTTTTAGCCGGTGGCGCATAACGCATCATCACAACAATTTTTCCTTTAAGGTCTAAATCTTTGTAGTCATCGTAGCTAAGCTCATTTGCGGTAATTCCGTACCCAACGAATGCCAGCTCACCGCTTGCAACTTTAGCATCTGAAAAACCATAAGGGACATATTGTGTCCCTTCATCATATCTTGTTATTGCTCCGTTCATTGTGGTATTGAAATAATTTTTTTCCCCAAGCTTCAGCTCAGTTACCATTTCAAAAGGTTCGAGGTAGCCTTTATCTCCGGCAGGTTTTAATCCGTATTTTTCAAATTCCTTTACTATATATTTCTCTGCCAGAACATCTCCGTTAGTGCCGGGAAATCTTCCTTCCAGCTCATCGGATGAAAGATATTTTATGTGTTTTATTATATCGTCCTTCGATATTTCAGGATTATCTCCGCCGCGGGAAATAAATCCTGTGAAGAGTATGAATGTTAAGAATAAAAATAATTTTGATTTCATTTTGAAATTCTATGTAAAATTTTATTAAA
>JBBRQV010000164.1:0-7229 GCA_038225955.1 Ignavibacteria bacterium
AAATGGTAGAGCTCCCATGGGCTCTCGTAGATTCATTAATACAAAGTATATTATTTCCGGAGCAGAAATGACTACTTCCGGTTTTGGTTCAAATACCGTTACTTCTGTTGGTTGGAGATATAATGTACCGGGTGCTGGAACACCTACAGCTCAATCAGTTGCAACTACAGGTAGATTAATTGTTTATTTGAGAGATACACTTGCTTCCGCAACGACAATTGGTGGTACCTTTATTGATACTACAGGTGCAGGGTATACAAAAATTATTGATGGAACAATAAGTATTCCTGCTGATGTTAACGAGATTAATATAGATGTTCCAACAGGTGGACCAGGTACATCAAACTTTACTACTACAGCAGGTAATGGAGTGGTTCTTATTTTTGTATACACAACTTATGATGCTGTCTTATCATCAACAAATCCAATTGTGTACTGTACTAATACACCCGCTGGTGCATTGTTAACTGCTCAGTCAAATACTATTACGCCTGCTGGTCAAACAGGCGCTTCATCAGGATTCAGACCTGAAACTAGATTAGGATATACACCTCTTAATAATGATGTAGGTGCATTCACTAACTCTTTATCCGGTCAAGTAAATTCACCCCCTATGATAGCTCCTAAAGGAGTCATCAAAAACTTTGGTGCCCTTACTCAAGGACCTTTCGATGTTTCATGCATAATTAGCGGACCAACACCTTATAGCAGCACTAAAACAGTTGCTACATTAAATTCAGGTTCAACTACAACAGTTACATTTGATTCAACATTTTTACCTACTCCAGGTAGTTATTCAATGAAAATTACAACTTTGCTAGCCGGTGACCAGGTACCGGGAAATGATACTTTAACTACTTTCTTCACTGCAGGCAACTTTAATTATGGCGGCGGCGGAGTTGGTACAGGTGGTTATTTCTATTCTAATTCCATACCAACTAATGGTTCGCCGAGTGAGCCTACGTACTCATGGATAGACCCCGTAGCCGCAGGACATACCGCGATAACATTTGCAGACCCGGATGATGGTACTTTCCCTGTGGATATAGGTTTTAACTTCACATATATGGGAACAACATATAATACCGGTGCAACTAATTTAAATATTTATACGAACGGATTTTTAAATCTTGGTGCAGCAGTATCAGGCGCATTCTATGGAGTTACATCTTTCCCGAATGCAGGAAATCCTGCCAATTTAATTTCGCCGGGACTAATCGATTTAGATTTAACACCTGCAAATTATCCGACAGCAAAGGTTTATTATGGTGGTGATGCAAGCAAATTTGTTGTAACATATTTCCATGCATACAGATGGGTAAGTACAAATAACTCAACTGACTATGTAACTATGCAGGTTATTTTCTATCCAAATGGTAATATAAGATTCCAATATAATGATGCTGAATCATTTAACTACTTCACTACATTTACACCGTTCTGCGATATTGGAATGCAGGATGGAACAGGTACTTTGGGAGTACAATACAGAGTTGACGGTTCAGGTGGACCAATGTTTTCATCACCTGTTGCAGTTGAATTTGGCTTAGACCAGAATTCGCTGCCTGTTGAACTTTCTTCATTCACATCAAATATATACGGAAGAAATGTTGAACTTAAATGGTCAACTGTATCAGAATTGAATAATTCAGGATTTGATATAGAAAGAAAAGTTACCGGAACGGAAAACTGGTCAAAGATGGGTAACGTAGCGGGTAACGGTACTTCAAACAATACTCATAATTATTCCTATAACGAAAGTAATCTTAACTCAGGAAAATATAATTATAGACTGAAACAAATTGATTTCAACGGTAACTATAAATACTACAATTTATCAAATGAAGTTATAATAGGAGTTCCGAGTAAGTTTGAACTTGCTCAGAACTATCCAAATCCATTTAATCCATCAACAAAGATTAATTACGATTTACCTTTTGATAGTAAGGTATCGATTAAACTTTTTGATATGACAGGCAGAGAAGTTGCTTCTGTTGTAAATCAGGCACAAGTTGCAGGATATTACACAGTAAACTTCAACGCTTCAAGTTTATCAAGCGGAGTTTATTTCTACAAAATTAATGCAGAAGGTGGAAATCAAAGCTTCACAAAAACTTTAAAAATGATGTTAGTAAAATAATCATTTCAGAAATCTCACTATTATCCGGCGGGCATTACGCTCGCCGGATTTTTTTTACTCTCCCTTATATTCTTTCATATTATTCCTATTCCTTTTATATTTCTTTTGTACATAATTAAATCTCAAATTATGAAATATCTTTTCATATTATTTCTTTTGGTTATAAGCTTTAACTCTTCATTTGCCTTTAATTCCTATCCCTATATGGGCAAGAAAATTGATTTAAAAGAACGTAACGATAAGCTCGTAGTTGTTTTAAATCAATATAGAAACTCAAAAGCATCTGTTGAAAATGAGTTGAAAAATATAACCGGTTCAGATGCAGATGTAAAAGAAGCCATAAATAATATTTACATGATTAATTTTAAAGGCGAGCAAAGTAATTTGAGAATGAAAAGCCTTTATTCAAAACTTTCTTCACGAAATGATTTAATAAAATTTATAACACCTGCTTATTATGGAGTCTCTTCTAATATTACTGTCGTCTGTGCCGATGAATTTATTGTAAGATTAAAAAATATTTCGGAGAAAGCTAAGTTGGATTTTCTGAATGAGAAAAGTGGAGTTATTGTACTTGGAAATGTCGCGGATAATAATGGTTTTTACCTTAAAACAATAAATGGGAATTCAAAAACTTCACTTGACCTTTGCGAAGAATATCTTAACTCCGGATTGTTTGAATATTGCGAACCAAATTTCATCTATCCGAACTGCGAAACTTTATGCTTCACACCTAACGATGCTAGATTCGGCGGTCAATGGAATTTGCAAAATACAGGTCAAACCGTAAAAAGCAGTTCTGCTTCCAATGGCGATGTTTCAAGTTATAACGGATTAACGGGTTCTGATATGAGTATTACAAAAGCGTGGGATTATACATTAGGTTCGCCTTCAGTTGAAATTGCAATATTTGATACAGGCATAGATTCGACTCATCCTGATTTTGCAGGGAATGTTTTAACAGGCTATGATGCTGTTATAGATGCTTACGGAGTTCCAAAAGATTCCATCGCATTCGCTCATGGTACAAACTGTGCAGGTATTATTGGAGCAGTAACAAATAATAATCTTGGGGTTGCAGGAATTGCAGGAGGATGTAAAATACGATCTTATAAAATTTTTACTTCTACAGGAACAACAACAACTATTATTGAAGGGCGGGCTTTTGATACTGCCCGTGTAAAAGGAATTCATATAATCAGCTGCAGTTGGGAAGATGACCCAAGTGCAACAGTTACCAACGCGATTAATAGCTGCGCTACCAGCGGCCGCGGCGGCTTAGGAGCTATAATATTTTTTGCATCGGGGAATGAAGGCAGAAATGCTCCGGCGTATCCTTCTTATCTTTCTAATGTAGTTGGAGTTGGTTCATCTACTCCTTATGATCAGTTAAAAGCCCCGTGTACAGGTAATCAATTTAGAATTGGAAGTAATTTTGGAGAAGATGTAAATGGAGATGTTGACTGTGTTGCTCCCTCAATTGTGCCCACAGTTGATATTCAGGGAACAGGAGGAGATAATGATTCAGCGGGTGTTGCAGGTGATTATAGCATGGTCTTTGGCGGAACATCGGCGTCTTGCGCAAATGCTGCAGGTGTTGCTGCATTAGTACTCTCTATAAATACTTCACAAACACGTTTGCAGGTGATTGATAATCTTTTGAGAGGATGTGATAAAATTGAAAATGTTGATTACTCCTCTACAAAAACTTACGGTAAATGGAGCAGCTACATGGCGTATGGCAGATTGAATGCATACAATTCAGTAAGGCTTGCTGCAGGAGTAGATGTTACACCACCTACAATAAATCATTTGAACATTGAATCTCATTCTTCAACCTATCCTACGAATTTTACCGCACAGATAGTCGATAACGATGGTTCAGCTCTCGATACTTCAATTTCAAAACCTAAGGTATTATATAGAACAAATAAAAATAATGCTGGATGGTCTTCGTTTGATTCTTCGAACTTTATTTCATCAGCAAGTAATATCTATACATTTCAGATACCCGGGCAGGGATGGGAGACACAGGTTCAGTATTATTTAAAAGCAAAAGATAATCAGGGGAACACAGCATTATTTCCAAGCCATGCGCCGGATACTACAAATTTATGTTCTTATTCTGTGGCAAGTATTGAGAGTGTTACACAGCAGATACCCTCATTCTCAATGCCTGCATCGGGCACTGTAACTTCCTCTAATGTTACTTTTCCTACATTTAAAATTTTAAAAACTAAGGTAAGGCTTAACGTTCGTCATCAGGCAAATCTTGTATATAAATTAATTCTTGTAAACCCGAATTCAAATTCTTCATTCAATAGAAAATGTATATTCGCAAATAATGGTCCGTTTGCTTTCACTACAGGTATTTCAAATGCAACTGCAGTTGATTCCGCTTCTCAGTTCTGGGCAGCCGGGTCAGACCCATTTTCAAACGGATTTTATAAACCCGATTATTTATTCCAAGGTTTCAACGGTTTAGATGCAGGTGGTAACTGGAATATAATATACAACAACGATTACAATATTTATTCAGGCACTGCCGATAGTATATTTATTACTTTGTACAAATCTTCAGGAACTACAAGTTCAAGCGCTCGTTTGGATTCGCCTTCCGACTCAACTTTGTATTTTAATTCTACAAGTTCAGTTGATACAGTAAATTTTTACCTGAAGAATAAGGGCAACTCTAACTTGACTGTTTCCGGAGCAACATTTTCAGGAACATACTCGGCAAAGTATACCTTAATCTCATCGTTACCGGGAGCAATTGTGCCGAATGATAGCGGGTTATTTAAGGTAAGGTGCAATCCTTTAGCGAAACCCTCGCGAGGAAATGAACTTCAAATTGATAACGTAGAGAATGCAACATTAGATATTACAACAAACGACCCTTCAAAGCCGACTTTCAAAGTATCGCTACAAAGTGATTCACCTCTACCTGTTGAGCTTGCAAATTTTACTTCAATAATAAATAGAAACAAGGTGAATTTAAATTGGAGTACTTTATTTGAGATAAATAATAAAGGATTTGAAGTGGAGAGAAAAATTGAGAATTCTGAATGGCAAGCGTTATCCTTTATTAGTGGAAAAGGGACATCAAATCAAATAAATACTTATTCATTTGAAGATAGAAATCTTTCTACAGGAAAATATTATTACCGCTTAAAGCAGGTAGATTACAACGGAAATTTCAAATATTATAGTTTGGTAAATAATGTGAATATTGGAATGCCGTCTGATTTTGCTTTGGGGCAAAATTATCCCAATCCGTTTAATCCATCAACTACAATTAATTTTGATTTGCCTTTAGATTCGAAAGTAACACTAAATGTTTATGATATTACGGGTAGATTGATTAGTACGATTTTAAATTCGGAGTTTAAGGCGGGTTATAATTCAGTGAAGTTCAATGCTTCAAGTTTGGCAAGTGGAATTTATTTTTACAATATTAATGCAGTATCCGGTTCCCATAATTTTACAGAAAACAAAAGAATGGTTTTAATAAAATAAGAAAAGAGTTTTAGTTCGTTACTTACTTTTAATTTTCTCTCTTCTCTTAATTTCCTTTCGGGAACGGTAAAAGAAGTAACCTACAATTACGAAAGTCATAGCGGGGGAGACCCATTCAGGTATATGCAGCCTGAAGCTGTCTACTATCATAATTATGCCAAGAAAGAAAACGGAATACAAAGCGCCGTTTTTTAAATAGAGATACTGTTTTATCCTGTCAATGTTTCCAACAGTTAATTGCCTTAGCACTAATGCTCCTAAACCATTGCCCACTAAAATTAGCGGAACAGATAGGGTGAACGCAAATGCACCCAATACTCCATCGATTGAGAAAGTTGCATCAATAAGCTCTAGATAAATAATTTTGCTAATATCAGACATTCCTCTTTTCATTAATTTCTTTTCCTGTTCTTCGGCGTTAGTCTTAAATCCGGATGTTATAAAAAATGCAGTGCCACCTAATGCTGCGCCGAATGCCATTATAGGATTTACTTTTAAGGAGAACCAAATTAATCCGGTTAAAATTACAGAGGCAAGAGCATAGAACCATATCCCATGCTTTACAAAGAATTTTTCAATCTTGAATGCATAAAATTTTTCTTCAAGAAAGAGCCAGAAGAGAAATAAAAAAACAAGAAATGTTCCGCCGCCCATAAGCAAAATAGGAGAGGCATCATCAACGGCTTTATGAACGCTAGGGTCGCTGCTGAACGCAGCAGTTACGGCACCGCCAAGACTTAAGCCCGGAACCGTAAAATATATTATAACTAATGGAAGAAGTCCGCGGACTAAAAAAACAGCAAAAAGTAGTCCCCAAAAGAGGAACCATTTTTTTGCTTTCTCTGACATTGTTGAAAGTACTTCAGCATTAATAATTGCATTATCAACACTGCTGATTATTTCAAAAAGGCAGAGCCCCAGAACTGTAATTACAATTGTAAATATACCCACTAAAAACTTTTGGCTAATTTGTAATAAATATCTTTAATCTGTTTTTTTGCTTGATCAATATTATCTAAATTAATTTCGGTAATATGTTCTTTAGGTTTTACTTTGTACCTTTTGTCGTAATATTTCTCCATCATTTCCTCCGTAAATTTACTCAGTTCGCCTTTTTCTAAATAGTCTAATAATCTTCCGTAAACTTCTTTGCTTAGCTGGGCTTTGAAAAATTTATCTTTATCGATGAATAAATTTTTCATTGGTATTAAGCCGCGATTATCTTCTCCAAAATAATCTTTTACAATCCGCTTTATTCTATTCTCAAACGAGCAAATAATTTCTATGCACGGAGCGCTATTTATTGCTTTAAAAACGTTATCCGGAATTTGAAAATTACCGACTCTTCTACTTTCACTTTCTATAAGAAATAATGGCAAATTTTCTAAATCATATTTTGCAAACTGCTCAAATAAAGAATTTTCAAATGCGCGCTGATTTTTTACACGGGTAAAATTATTTATATCATAGGGAATATTACCGAATAAACTCGAGTAATGCTTTGCAGCAAATTCTAAATCAATTACAGGTAAATCTTTTTTTAATGAATTCAGGACTTCCGTTTTGCCTGAAC
>JBBRQV010000165.1:0-7215 GCA_038225955.1 Ignavibacteria bacterium
AACTATTTATTCCGTTAAAAGATTAATGGGAAAATCTTACGAAGATATTCAGGGAGATTCTCATTTAGTTTCGTTCAATATAAGTGAGAAGGCAAAAGAAGGTTTAGTTCGTTTAACACTTGCTGAAAAAGATTACAGCCCAATCGAATTATCATCTTTTATTTTAACTGAGTTAAAAGAGCGCGCAGAAAAATTCTTCGGTCACTCAATAAAAAAATGCGTTATAACTGTTCCTGCATATTTCAATGATGCGCAGAGACAGGCAACAAAAGATGCAGGTAAAATTACCGGCTTTGATGTGCTTCGTATAATAAACGAACCTACTGCAGCAGCGCTTGCCTACGGATTGGATAAGAATGTATCAGGCTCTGCTGAGAAAATTATTGCTGTGTATGATTTAGGCGGCGGAACGTTTGATATTTCGATTTTAAAATTAAAAGACGGAATATTTGAAGTCCTTGCCACGCATGGCGATACATATTTAGGAGGAGATGATTTTGATAAGGCGGTAATGGATTATTTCATCCAGGATATAGATGCAAAATTATCCAAGCAGGATTTAAGCAAGCTTCGTGAAATTGCTGAAGACACAAAGAAAAAATTAACCGATGTAAATGAAGTTGAAATAGATGCTGAATTACCTGATTCGAAATTAAAGTTTAATAAAAAAATTACACTCGAATTATTTGAATCGCTAATAAAACCAATTGTAGATAAAACTGAAACGGCTTGCAAAGCAGCTATAAAAGATTCTAAGGTTGATTTGAAAAATATCGATACTGTTGTAATGGTAGGCGGCTCGACAAGAGTTCCGCTTGTAATTAAAACAGTTGAAGAAATTTTCGGTAAAAAACCATTCAATGATATTGACCCTGATGATGTTGTTGCGCTGGGCGCTGCAGTTCAGGCAGATATTCTTGCAGGGAACAGAAAAGATATTTTGCTTCTTGATGTAAATCCGCTTTCACTCGGTATTGAAACCATCGGTGGAGTAATGAGCGTACTCATTCCCCGCAATACAACGATCCCTACCCAGCAAAAAGAAACGTACACAACCTTTATGGATAACCAGACGGGAGTTGTTGTAAATGTTTTCCAGGGCGAGAGGGAATTTGTAAAAGATAACAGAAGCCTTGCGCAGTTTATTCTAAAGGGAATCGTACCGCAGCCGGCAGGAATGCCTAAGATAGAAGTAAGTTTTATTATTGATACAGATGGAATTTTGAGAGTAAGAGCAAAAGATTTAAAGACAAACACTGAGCAGGAAATTGAAGTAAAGCCATCTTACGGACTGAACGACAACGAAATCGAAAATATGATAATGGAAGGATTGAAGAATGCAAAATCCGATATGAAGGAAAGAACCTTTATCGAAACAAAGACTGATGCTGAGAGATTAATTCTTGCAGTTGAAAAAGTTCTTGATACAAGAAAAGAATCGATTACCAAAGAAGAAACAGAAAATATAAATTCACTTCTTGCCGAACTTAAGAAAGCAATTGAAGAGAAGAACACTGAAATGGTGAAACAGATTCAGGAAAAACTTGATAGAGAAACTACACCTTTAGCGCAGAGAATTATGGACGATTCTATCAATAAAGCGTTGAAAGATAAATCTTTGATGGAATTATAGGCTATTTCACAGAAATTCAAAAATTTTAAAGTTTAAAAACAGTTTTTAATTAAATATATTCATTAATTCAATAATAAATAGGAGAATAAAAAAATGGCTTACGAATGGAAATTCAATAAAAGACCTTACTCAGACGAAGAAGCAAAAACCTTGCTGAAGGATGTTATGTCGCCGGAAACAACTGACTGGCACTATAACACTCATCACAAAGGTTATGTAACAGCGCTGAACAACATTGAAAAAGGTTTAGAGACTGCTGATAAGGCAACTGCAAACGGAAACTTCAGCCAGTTCGGTGAAATGAAAAGAAGATTTACATGGAACCATGCAGGTTCTTTAATGCATGATATTTTCTGGGATAATCTTGGCGGTGATGGCAGCATCGATAATGCTCCTGAAATTAAAAAAGCTATCGAAGAAAGTTTCGGAAGCTTCGATAACTGGAAAGCAGATTTCAAAGCTGCCTGTATGTCAGCAAAACTTTCCGGTTGGGGAGTATTAGTTGCAGACCAGTTATACAGCGGAAGATTACTAAATATTACAACTGACGAACATCATTACGGAGCAATCTGGGGCGGCATTCCGCTTGTAGCTTGTGACGTATTTGAACACGCTTACTATCATAAAGATGGTCCTGCACGTGCAAAGTACATCGATAGTTTCATCAATGGTTTACATTGGGGAAGAATCAATGACAGATACAAAAAGTTCGTAAAGTAATCTTAAAAATTTCAACCGGGTAAAATTTGATTTCTAATATTAAAAAATACTTCTCTGTATTAATATTAGTCTGCTCTTTTTCAGGTATAGTTCTCTTACAATCCTGCAAAAAAACTGACGATGTTAAACCCCCTGTTTCAAACAACGGAAAGGATTTTCAGTGGAAAGATAAGCTGAGCATTGCTGATATTCCAGATGCTCCCATCCGTGGTTTTTTAAAAGGCAAAGAGTTAAAAATTGATTACGTTAATTTTGAAAAATGGAGAGGCAGCGGAGATAACGTATTTAACTTCGGAGATAAAAAACCTACTCAGACATGCGGCTACGTAGAGAATGATAATGCAGTACAGCTGATGAGAAAATCAGGTGAGATTCCTAAAGGTGAATTTCTAAAAACAACTTTCGATGCAAATATGGATGGCTATATAGCTGACTTTCACATAACAGAAAAAGATAATATGAAAAAAACATCAGTAGCATGGAACTGCGCATTATTCATTGAGGAAATGACTGATGATGTTGTAAAAGGAAAGATTGCAATTTGTTTTAAGGATGATTCAAAAAGCTGGATTGCCGGAAAGTTCGAAGCAGTCAGATGTTCAAATTAAATTTTTTAATTAAATCATAAAAATGAAAAAATTAATTCTAACTCTTTTTTCAATTGCGTTGATTGCAATGATTGGCTGTAAGGCAGAAGTAAAGACAGGAAGTGATGTTACAGATAAAAAAACAGAGACAGGAAAAGAACAGCCCACTACTGAAAACAAAACTTCAGGTGATGCGCCTAAAGAAGAGAAATCAGGTTCAAATGATTTAGGACTAACATCAGGTTTACCGGGAAATTATCCGACGGATGTTCCTCAGCCGAAGGATAGTAAATGCCTTGGCTCGTTGAACAGTTCAGAAGGTACTGTTGTTACGTTTGAATCGGCTCAAAGTGTAAAAGATATTTTAGATTATTATAAATCCGAAATGAAAAAGGGTGGATATGATTTAGGTGAAGGTGGAGAAGTTTTGATGAGTGATAAAGGCGGAATAGTCGGATGGAAAAAAGGTGCTAAAGAAGTTGGTTTGATGTTGGGAGTAAACGATGATAAAAAAAATACATCGATAGTAATCACATATAAATAAATTATGCCAAAAGTAACATTTTTACCGGATAACAAAACATTTGAAGGAAAAGCCGGAGAATCCTTATTAGATATAGCTCTGGAGAACGATATAGATTTGCAGCACAATTGCGGCGGTGTATGCGCCTGCTCTACCTGTCATGTTATCGTAAAAAAAGGGATGAACAATTTTGATGAAGTGTCAGATGATGAAGCAGACCAGCTTGATGAAGCTGAAGGTCTGACACTTGATTCAAGATTAGGATGCCAATGTAAAATTTTATTACAGGAAGGCGAAGATATCATAGTCGAAATTCCTATGATAAACGAGCAGATAAGATATTTCTTCCATGAAGGAAAACCGACAAACACAATTGAACATTAATAAATAAATAAATTATGTTTGATAAATTCAAATGGGAAGATACTGAAGATATTGGAATTGCTCTCTATGAAAAAATGCCCGCTACTGATCCGCTGCAGATAAGATTTACAGATTTACTTGAATGGATAAAAGGTCTTGAGAATTTTGAGGATGATATTTCAAAATCGAACGAATCAAAACTTGAAGCTGTTCAGATGGCGTGGTATGAAGAATGGAAAGAGAATCAATAAATCGTATCAGTAAAAATTTTTGAATTTAACTTAGTTTTAACTTCCATAATTTTTTGATTGTGGAAGTTTTTTTTTGCGCAAAATAATTGTAAATCTAATTGCCTAACGAATCCATTAAAATACCGCTTTTCCCCCTGAATCTTGTATTGTTTCCTCAATCGAAACTTCCTTTGCATATTTTTGAAGAGCGTTATAAGCTTATGGTAACGAAATGTATTGATGCTAATGAGCCATTCGGAATAAATTTTATGTCAAATAATAATATCAGTGCAATAGGTTCAACTGCAGATGTTGTAAATAAATTTAATGTACTTCCAAATGGTGAGATGGATGTAGTTATACTTGGAAAATCCAGATACGAGCTCGTAAATTATAACCTTTCGTCGGAGGGATATTTTATAGGTGAAATTAAATATTTAGACGAGGATTTCAGCTTTGATAAAAGTGATTTTCATAAGGCTGTTGATAATTATAATAAATTAATAGACGCTGCTTATAAAGGAACATTACAAAAAATAAATGCGGATGATTTAAAATGGATAGACGGTTCTGAATCAGTTTCGTTTTTCATGGCGCAGAAGTGCGGGCTGAATCTACAGGAAAGACAGCAAATTCTGGAGATAGATAAAGAGCAGGACAGACTTGCCTATATTTTAAATTACTTTGACTCAGTAATGCCGAAGATAATGGAAGCGGATAGAATCTCGCAAATAATTCAGAGCGATGGTTACTTACAGTAAAGAGGGTGTAAAAAAAATTATTGTTTCTCGAACCGATAATTTAGGCGATGTAATTCTTACGCTTCCTTTGATAACTCAGTTAAGGAAAATTTTTCCTTCTGCAAAAATTACTTTTCTTATAAAGAAATATGTTTATGATTTAATTAAAAATTATCCGGGAATCGATGACTTTGCATTCATTGATGACTTACAGAATTTTTCTGAACTAAAGAAATTTTTTAAGAAGAGGGATTTTGATTTGATGCTTAATGTATATCCGAGGTTTGAAATAGCCCTTGCAGCTTTTCTTGCAGGAGTAAAAATTAGAATCGGTACGGGTTACAGATGGTACTCTACTTTGTTCAATAAAAAAAATTATGAGCATAGGAAAACTGCAGAGAAACACGAAGCAGTTTATAATCTGAATTTACTGAATGCAATTGCTGAGAATACAAATAACTTAAAACAGGAATTTAATTTCAAAGTAAGTGAAGATGAAATAAAAAGTCTTTCCGGCAAATTGAAAAATAAATTTGATTTGAATTCTGATTTCATAGTTGCGCATGTTCCAAGTAAAGGCTCCGCTGCAAAATTCCCTAAAGAGAAATTCACCGAATACATAAATGTTTTTAACTCTGAATTTAAGGATGTAAGAGTTATTTTTACAGGAGTAGAAGAAGAGAGGGAAGAAATAGAATCAGTGATAGCTAAAGTTGAAGATAAAAATAACATTGTAAATCTTTGCGGAGAGCTAACATTATCAGAGTTAAAAACTCTTGTGTATAAAAGTAAATTATTTGTTTCAAACTCAACGGGACCGATTCACATTGCTGGGGCGTTGGATAAAAACATAATCGGGTTTTACCCACATTTACTTCCTGCGAGTAAAAATCGTTGGAGACCTTTGAGTAGAAACGCAGTGATTTTTGAACCCCAAACAGATGACGATATGAACTCTATAAACGTGGATGATGTTCTTAAGTCAACAAGAAATTTCCTGAAATAAATGAAACAATTTGCAGTACTTCAAGTTTAAATATAAAATATAACACTTTATGAAAAATATGAAATTAAAGACAATTTTAACACTTTTAATAATGTTTGTCAGTTTTTCCGCTGCTTTTTCACAGGATACGACATTAAGAACAGCACCGAACAATGCTTTTAAACCCGGTGAAAAATTAACGTTTGAAATCAATTACGGCTTTATTACTGCAGGAACTGCACAAATGATTATTGCTCCTAACACAGTGAGTATTAATGCACGTCCTGTTTACGATATTACTTTCACTGTAAACTCTTCTTCCGCTTTTGGCTCTGTTTATAAAGTTAATGATTTTTATAAATGCTATCTTGACCAGTCAGGTTTATTCCCATGGAGATTCGAGCAGCACATCAAAGAAGGTAATTATACAAGAGATTTTGAAGCGTTATTTGATCAGGTATATGGGAAAGTAAAAACCTATACAGGCGAAAAAGATCCGAAGAAATTTGAAGGAGAGTTTGATATTCCCAAATATGTTCATGATGGTATCAGCGCATTTTATTATGCAAGAACACTTGATTACTCTGGAATGAAAACTAACGATGTAATACATTTGCAAAATTTCTATAACGATAAAACATACCCGCTTGATATAAAATATCTTGGTAAAGAAGATGTTGAAGTATCTGCAGGTGAGTTCAGATGCATTAAAGTACAGCCGTTCTTTATTGAAGGCGGACTTTTTAAGAGCGAAGGTGATATAACTGTATGGCTTACCGATGACGACAGAAAAATGCCCGTGAAGGTCAGCTCAAAAATTATTATAGGTTCTGTTGATGTTGACCTTACTGAATATTCAGGAGTAGGAACATTAAGCTCTAAGAAATAGTTTTTTAAAATAATTTTTACTGTGATGAAAATTTCAGAATTATTTTATTCAATACAAGGTGAAGGAAAGAGGGCGGGCAAGCCCTCTTTTTTTATCCGCACAAATCATTGTAATTTGCGCTGTCAGTTTGCCGGTGGAAATCTATGCGATACATCCTATACAAGTTGGTATCCCGATGATAAAAAAAATATCGGTGATGTAGAAATTGAAAAAATAATCGGCGCGTATCTTCAGCATAATTGCAAAGATATTGTAATCACGGGGGGAGAGCCGACAATGTTCGCGGAAGATTTAACAAATCTTTGTATCGAACTAAAAAGAATAAATCCTGAATGTATAATTACAATTGAAACAAACGGAACACTATTTGGAAAGTTTGTAGATTATGTGGACTTGATAAGTATAAGCCCGAAACTGAAATCTTCGACTCCATTTGGCACTCAATACGAAAAACTCCACACTAATCACAGAATAAATTTAGAAAGCTTTGAGCAATATAATGAATTAAGAGAACAGGATAAGATAGATGTTCAATGGAAGTTCGT
>JBBRQV010000166.1:0-6991 GCA_038225955.1 Ignavibacteria bacterium
AATATAATTTGCTTCAACTCTAAATTACAATAAGCAAAATTAAAAAAATAATATGAAAACCCTAAACTCAATTTTAATCCTTATCACGCTTGTAGCCGTTAGCATTTACGCAGTTACATTCACCGGCTGCAACAATAATCCTCTTACAAGTTCAACAGGTACAACGTCAAAGACTTATCAGACAAGAACTGAAGCAGAATTTAAATCTAATCCGAATTTAAAAGCAGAGTGGGGAGATTTAATAGTACTGAATCTTGAAGACCTGCATTCACCTGTAAATGATACAATTCCCGATTTGGACATTATTGGTGAAGATATGGTTCCTATTGTTTTTAGTGACACAGTTACACAACAGATTGCTATGGAAGACTCTACTTCCTATAAAGTAAAGTTAGTAAAAGAATCAGGGGAAATAGTATTTGAGCTTACACCGGAAAATAGTCAGGCAAACGTAACTATTTTTCCGGGCAATTATAAAATGTATGTGACTTCGCTTGAGGAATTTAGTGTTGATCATTCCGGAAGACAGACAGTTTTTATCAATCCTGATACGACTGATGCAAATGCAAATAACAGAAACGGAGGACAGAATAATGTTTCTTATGTCAGATATGTATTCCATCAAGACTGTCCCGGATGTAATTTAAGCAATAAAGATTTTTATGATTACGACTTCACAGCAAGGAAATACCGGCCGTCTTTTATGGTGGTAGGAAGAAATTTTGCCGGAGCAAATTTTTCAAATTCCAATTTACAATATACAAATTTTTCTAGTGCCAATTTTCAGAATGCAAATTTTAGAAGTGCCAATTTAAAAGGAAGCAATTGCAAGGGTGCAAATTTTAGAGAGACTGATTTGAGTTATGCTAACTTTAATAAAATCGGTGAATGGCCTTCCGATTTCCGCAATACTGATATGAGATTAGCTTTAATGCACCGTGCAAGTCTTATTGGTGCTGACTTAACTAGTTCAAATTTACAGCAGTCTTATATGTTCTACACAAATTTCAGAAATGCTAATCTAACTAATGCAGATTTAAGATATGCCATGGATATGAGAGGTGCTATTTATTGCGGAGCAATTAAGACAGGAATACAAGGACCACAGTTTGGTCAAGATGGCACTCAATGCTGGCCGTGATTCAATCCGCGGCGGCGGATTATCAATTAATAATTAGCAATTAACAAATAAAATTTTACAATATGAAAACTCTGAACTCAATTTTAATCCTTATCGCTCTGGCAGCCGTTTGCATCTACGCAGTTACATTCACAGGCTGTAGCGATACAATCACAAGCTCAATAGGCACAGCGCCGAAAACATATAAAGCATTAACTGAAAGAGATTTTGCGGATAAAAATTTAAAGGCAGAACCTGATGAGATAATAATAGTTAACCTTGAAGATTTACATTCACCAATAGATCCGCTTATTTTTGATACTGACCTCATAGGCATTGATATTATCCCTTATACCTATATAGATACAGTTGAACAAACGCTTACCATTGGAGACTCATCTTATTTTACAATCAGTCTTATAAATGAAAACACAAAACAAGTTGTGTATGAATTAACTCTTCAGCATAATAATATAACAGTTACTGTTCCCGCGGGAGATTATCTGATGGTAATTACTTCCCTTGAAGAGTATAAGCAAAGCGATTCATCAGCAAGCCAGTTAATATTTATTCAGCCTGATACGGATGCAAAAAACAAAGGAAATCATCCGGAAGAGGTAGATTATAACACGAGATTGCTATACAGATTTTTTCAGACAAATAGATGTTCAGGCTGTGATTTGACAAATGTGAATCTTTCCAACCAAACTCTAAATGGCGCCGATTTGTCATGGGCAAATTTAAATAATGCAAAACTTAGAAGGACCAATTTAAGTAATGCAAATTTAAACGGAACAAGGTTCATCAGCGCTGATTTAACTCTTGCAAATCTTCATAGGTCAAATTCAGAGGATGCAAGATTTACAAATGCAAAGCTTGAGGCAGCAAACTTAACTAATGCGAATTTGAAAGGGACAAATTTCGAAAATGCTAACTTAACGGATGCGGATTTGAGCTTTGCAAATATAAGCAACGCAAATTTTTGCGGCGCTACAAAGACATTTATGATTCGTACGGGAGTAATTATAAATTCCTACCCATATTGCTGGTACTAGAACAACAATTAATTAAATCTTGCGAGAGCAGGGCAAGTTATCAACAAATAATAATGAATAATTGCAAGGAAATTTTGGCGATAGTTCTGGGAGAAATCTGGTGGTGGGAATACCTGAATAATTTCTTTTTTAAATAAAAAGTCTAATGAAAACACAAAACTCATTTTTTATAATCGCGTTTTTAGCAGCAGCTTTTTTATTATTGCTGGCGATTATTATAGTTTAATATTAAAAAAATGTTGTACCCAAATAAAAAATATTTCTTAAACCAAAACAAAAAATCAAAATGAAAAAAATCATTTTCATCTTCGCATTTCTTCTCGCAGTAAGCAGTTTTTCACAAGCTCAAAACAAATATTTTAAGCCCAATGTAGATGTTACTTTAAGGGGAGGTTTTTCTTCCTGGCTATCAGATGCATCATACAAAGATTATTACAAAGGATTTCCAAATGTTCAGCTTGATTTCAATTACAACGTCAGTCCGGAATTTGGAGTGTACGCTGCAGTCGGAGGAGATTTCATCTCACCGAAGGATAGAACTTTTTCTATTCCGGGCTACTCTGCAACAGAAGGAAACACAACAGTAATCTCAGCTTTCGTTGGCCCAAGATATTTTATTAACACAAAGAGTAACAAAAGCAGAATTTACTTGGATGCAGGCGTAGGTTTATATGCTTTGAAATTCGGAGATTATAAAGAAACTCAGACAACAAATCCTCCGGCTACTATTAATTATACTTACAGGTCAGTATCGCAAATCGGATTTAATTTTGGTGGTGGCTTGAATATGGATATTAGCAAGTCAACATTCTTTAATGTGAACATAAAATATCATAACGTACCGAAGAAATCAAATGTTACTTTAAAAGAGACTGCGACTACAACATCAACAGTTAACGGTGTTACAACTACAGTTAATCTAGGTTCTGATTTACTGCCTATTGATTTTCCAGGAAGAAGTTATTTTCAGTTTGCTATAGGAATTGGATACAGGTTAGGTTTATAATCTTGCAGAATAAATATTATGCATTTGTGAATTAGTAGGTATTATTTATTATGAAATTTTGTTAGCAATCCGTTAGCTATTTTTGAAAAATTGGGTCGAATTGGGATGAATTAGGAAGAATAAAACTTTAAAAGCACTATTGTTTTCATAGTTTTGAAAGTTGTCAAAACTCTTTGAAAATACGGGTTCGAATCCAGTTGGGACCGCCCATAAAGTTAATAGCAAAGCCTTGTAAACTTAAACGTTTGCAAGGCTTTTATTGTTCAAACTTATTTAGTTGAGCTTACTTCAGCTTTTCCATTTTTTCTTTAATGTATATTGAACGTAAAGATCTTCTCCCGTCGTGCGCTTCTTTATATAAGAACTCATCAAACTTATTGCCGTCTTCTTCAGGCTTAATTATTTCACTAAAGTATTTTAAAGCATCCGGAACTCAAGCTGAAACAATTTTCGGAATTTCTTCATGTTCATTATAATACTGCCTGAAGGCATGAATGGTGGAGTGCGCGCTTTCAAATGCTTTCAGTCTTTTAAAAGGGAGTTATTGAGTTTTTTCATAATTCAGAAGTTCCATTAGTTAATTGTTAGCACAATTGGTTCATATTACGCACTGACCTTCTTATTGTAAATCATGTCTTTATACTAGAAGTGGAAAAAATTGTAAAGTTATTGAATTTTGATTTCATAAATTATATCAGACTACTCATTCCTTTTAGAAAATCCCCCTAATTATGATTTTTTGAATATTATTTGAATTCAGTTTATTTTGGTATGAAAATTATCGATTTTTGATTATTAATAGATAGTTTGAATCTTCTCATTACAAAAATCTTACCAGAAAATCTTCTCACGGACGAGCAGTACATTACTAATTTACCGTCTCTCGATAAATTGATGTCTTCTCAAAAGAAGAAATTAATTTTAGTGAAAGCTCCTAAAGGTTCCGGCAAAACCATTTTAATTTCACTTTTCGTTAAAAATTCAAATATAAAATATTCATACTATAAGTTAGATGAGGAGGATGATAATTTATATATTTTTTTAAATTATCTAGTTGATTCAATCAGCAGGGTTAGTAGTGGATTTGAAACAGAGATACATGAGTTGCTACAATATTTCAAAATTAAATTTAGTAAAAAACAAATAATCTCGAAAGATGAGATTGTAAATTTTTCTAAAGGTTTTATCAATCATATTTACTCAAAAATTACCAAAGAGTTCTATATAGTTATTGACAATTTTGAATTCCTACTACAGTACGACTGGGCCAAAACTTTTTTTGATTATTTTATAGAAAACTGCCCCAGTAATATTCATTTCATCTTTGTATCAACCTACAAGTTTCCGTTTGATGAAGTAAAACTGAAACTTAAAAAATCCTTTTTAGAATTAGGTTTGGAAGATTTACGGGTAGATGTTCGAATGTTAAAAGAAATTTCAAAAAATAATTATGGATTTGAAATTCCTGATTTCAAAGCAAAAGAAATTATTCAGAAAACAGACGGATGGATTACGGGAGTTCATATATTACTTCAGTCTCTTACAAAAAAATTGAGCGCTGAAGATAATAATGATGTGAATGAAAATATGGAGTATTTTTTCGAGAAAGAAATTCTTGAAAATCTGCAGGCAAAATATAAAGATGTCTTAATCCTATCGGCAATTTTTGAAAACTTTACGGAAAAACTTTTAAGCCATTTATTCAAAAATGTAAATTCTGCCGAGGTATTAGAGTTCGTAAGGGATAAATACGGTTTTGTAATCAAAAAAAGTAAAGATGAGAGTTACGAGATGCTTACTTTTTTCAGGGATTTTTTAAACAGTAAAATCCAAGACCTATATAGTAAAGAATTCTTAAAGAAATTATATCTTCGTGCCGCGGCTTTTTACAAAACCGAAGATAATATTGAAGAGCAGGTAAAATATTTATTAAAATCTGAGGATTATAAAAAAATAATTCCTGCGCTTACTCAAGGTTTACAGATGTTCAGCAGGAAAGGCGATTATGGAATAGTAGATAAATGGCTTCGTAAAATTCCGGAACAAATATTCATTGAGTATCCTTTTTTATTTTTTTATAAAGGCTTAATTTGCAAAACTTTCAACGTCGATTTTTTAAAGGCAATTGAGTTTTTTGATGAATGCATTAGAAATAAAAGGAAAGTAAATGAGGAGTATTATATAAGAGCTGTTTGTATCAAAGCTGAAATACTTATTGCCAGAGGTGAATGCCAAATCGCAAATTCTCTTTTATTTCAGCCAAAATTAAAAAATGCAAATCCTAAAAGAATACCGTTCATTTTTTACCACTTAGTGATTTTATATTATCATAAGGGAGATTTTGAAAAAGTTATCAAAATAGCTGAGAGAGCGCTTAAATTACTTTTGGTAAAAAAAAATTGGGAGGCTATGAAGTTAAAACAAAGTATATTTACAATGCTGGGGAATACTTATGCAATGAGAGGTAATTATACAAAAGCAATAAATTATTATGAGCTTTCTATTGAGAACTCAGGCTCAGACTATAATAAAGTTCTCTCCATGGTAAATTATTATTATGCAGCAATTTTCTTGGGTAGTTTTGACATATTGGGAGAAGTGAAATTAAAAATTGAAGAGCATAAACTGCTCATAGGGCTTCCGCAAATAAAAAGATTTCTCGATGAAATGATGCTTTTAAAGAATTTTGAATTAGGTTTTAATTCAGAAACAATAAAAAAAGCAAATGAAATTATCGAATTAGCCGTCAAGATAAATTTCTTGAAATTAGCAGAGCATGCAATTATTACTAAATGCAAAGTATTTTTTTATTCGGCAGATTTTCAGTCTTTAAATACATGCGCTACAGAGACTTTTAACCAATCAACAGATGTAATTGTTTTCGATAAAGTAAAATTAAATTTATTTACATATACAATTTCTAAAAACTTAAGGAAACTATACGAATGCTTAAAAACATTGGAGAATATTGATTCGTATGAAGATTTAATTTTTTGTCTTTTCAGAATAGCTGAAGTTGCAATTGTTCTAAAAAAAATAAACGAAGCTTCTGATGCTCTTCAAAGGGTTTTCGTATTATCAGAAGAGAAGCAATGTTATAATTGTGCTATAAAGGAATATTTGTTTAAAAGGGAGATTTATGATTTTGCATTTAAACATAAATTGCAAATTAAATTTGTTTACACTCTTCAGGAAGAAATTCTCAAAAGAAAAAATTATATTAATAACTTCAGAATATTTTATGATGTAAGGCTTTCTCTATTTGGTGTCCCGAGACTATATGTCAGAGGAAATAAAATAGATGATTTATTATGGAAAAGAAAAAAATTTAGCCTGATGTTCATATTCATAATCCTAAATGGTCATACACATATAACTAAGGACATTCTTATGGAGGAGTTCTTCCCGGAGGCAGATAAAGAATACTCAGATAATATTTTTCACCAGTTTCTATCAAATATGAGAAGTGTTTTAAAAATTAACAATAATAACATTAACCCGGAATTTATAAGCTACCGTAATAAGTATTTCGTAATTAATACGGATTATGTTATTTCCTCTGACTATAAAGATTTTTTTAACTACTGGAAAAAAGCTGACTCGATGAAGAATAGTAATGAGTCAAAACAAAAATTATTAAGAGAAATAATAGAGCTTTCAGAAAAGGAATTTATGAAAGGACAATACGAAAATTGGATAGAAGATTTAAGAGAAACAATAAATCTAAAAAAAAATAAGTGCGTTAATTTATTAATTGAGATATTGAAATCAGAAAATAATAATCACGAATTAGTTAGATTTTATGAAATT
>JBBRQV010000167.1:0-6915 GCA_038225955.1 Ignavibacteria bacterium
CACTGGGGATTGTCATTCCATTCCAAATTCTGGTGTTGACTAAGTGTAAAAACTGGCCCTTCCTCGGCAAACGCGTCTATCCCTTTGCCGTGTATCTGGACGGCGGCCATGACTCCAAACCATTGCTCATTGATCTGTGATAATTGTTTGTTATTATTTATTTTTATTTTTTTGAGAAATTTGTTTTCCTTTGTATCGCTCTTTTTCAGTATTGTTTTTGTTATCCCACAACGAAGCTTTAATAGAATACGATGTATTTCTCGAATTTGTAAATATTTACGTACGTATATTTTATAAAGAAAAATACGATAAAAAATGTATCATTTTGAGAAGAGTGCGATAATAAATTGCCCTATTGAAAAAGCTTTTGAGTTCCATACAGATACTAACAATCTGAAACAAATTTCTCCTTCTTCTGTAAAAGTAGAAATAAAAAAGATAGAGCTTCCGTTGAAATTAAATTCTGAAATTGAAATGTGCGTTACACAATTCGGATTTTTTAAATCAAATTGGAAAGTGAAAATTTCCCAGTATATAGAGAATGAAATTATCGGTGACTATATGCTGAAGGGTCCTTTTAAATACTGGTATCACAGGCATTGCTTCGATTTACAGGCAGGTAAAACGATTATGACTGACAGAGTAGATTATGACATGCCTTTTGGATTTATCGGGGACATTGCTCATACTCTCTTCGCAAAAAAAATGATACAAAATATGTTTGAGTTTCGTCACAAGAAAACAAAAGAAATTTTAGAATAAATTTTTATTTTACATTAATCTATAAATGAAAAAATTAATATTAGTAGTTTTACTTTGCATTCCCTTTGCCTTTGCAAATTCTCAGGATGGTTATGAGGGCACCATATCAAAATCACAAAAGACTGAAGGACTTTTAAATACTTATAAAGATAAAGGAGATTATTATTTCGAATTTCAGAAAGGATTCGATAAAAAACTGTTCCTTTTAAAAATAACAAATCTGACATCAATAGATGAGCTTGGTTTTTTCGCGGGACTTGATATAGGCGAGATGACTATGCTGCTGGAAAGAAGAAATGAAAATCTTGATATAGTAAAAATTAATGAGCTTATTCTTCCCGATACAAATAAATTTTCAAACTATAAACAGAATGTCACGTCGCGTTTCGGTCCATTAAAAATAGAGGGGTTTAATAAAGACAGTTCGAAATTTATAGCAAAGATAAATTCGTATTTCTTATCGGATATTCCAAATTTACAATTTATGTTTCAGCAGCTTATCGGGGGCTATTACTCAATTAATTCCGATTTAACTTATATCGAGCAGGTAAAAACTTTCCCGAAGAATATAGAGATTACCGTAAATTATGTTTTCAATACATCGTCAAGTCCTGTTCCCGCTATTCCTGACTCACGGGCTATTAATTTTAAAGTGCGATATTCCCTTATTGATTTAACACCTGACTCAACGAATACTTATATACCACGTTTATCTGATGCCCGTGTAGGATACTTTGAAACTTCTGTTAAGGACTATACAAACCCCATGAGAAAAAGCGAGTTAGTCAAATATATTTCTCGATGGAACCTTCAGAAAAAAAATCCTTCAGATGAAATATCAGAGCCGGTTAAACCGATTATGTACTGGATTGACAGAGCCACTCCGAAAGAATACCGTGATGCAATAAAGAAAGGTGTGATGCTTTGGAATAAGGCATTTGAGAAAATTGGATTTAAGAATGCGGTGCAGTGTAATGTACAGCCTGATTCTGTTCAATGGGATTCAGATGATATCCGTTATAATGTCCTTCGCTGGCAGTCGTTCTCTACATCCGGAATTGCGGGAATCGGTCCTTCAATTTCAAATCCTTTTACAGGAGAAATTTTAAATAGCTCCGTGCTTATAAATTCCGAAGCGCTTCGATTTACTTCTGATGAAAGAACATTGTTTAATCTGATAAATTCAAAAGAGGAACTTTACAATACGAATTTTGAAAATGATAAGGTTATAAAAGTTTTAGAAAAAATTAATAAGAAAAAGTTTTTTATGTGCCAGTACTCTTCGCTATCTGAAAGTCAGGCACTGATAGGCGCGGTGAAATATATTATCGATAATAATATTTCGAGCGTAAATGAAATTCCGAAAGATTACGTGACTGATTATCTCACTGAGCTTGTTGTTCACGAAGTCGGACATACACTTGGGCTGAGACATAACTTCAAAGCATCCACTGCGTATACTTTTGAAGAGATAAGAAATCCTGAGTTCACAAACCAATGGGGAAACGGTTCATCCGTAATGGATTATAATGCAGTGAATCTTTCTCCTCCCGGAGTTTCTCAAGGTACGTACTGGACTCCCACTATAGGAATGTATGACTACTTTGCTATTGAGTACGGATATAAAATTTTTCCTGGCATAAAAAAGTCTGACGATGAAACTCCTTATTTAATTGCAATTGCTTCGAGATCAACTGACCCGCATTTAGTTTATGGAACGGATGAAGATGCTATTAATTTTTTCGGGCCGACGAGTCTTGATCCCTTAACGCAGACTTTTGATTTAGGAAGTTCGCCTCTGCAATATGCAAAGGATAAAATGGAAATTGATACTAGTCTATTCAAAAAAATTGATAAGTACTTTCCTACGTATAATGAAAGCTATGCACAGTTGAATAATGTATTCATAGGGTTGCTCTTCGATTATTTTTCAAATACAATGATTGTATCTAAGTATATCGGAGGAGCATACGTCACACGAATGAAGCAGGGAGATATTGTAAACAACCATTATCCTATGATGCCGGTATCGCGCAGCGAGCAAATGGATGCACTAAATTATCTGAACAAGTATGCGTTAGATGCCGAGGATTATTTAACGTTCAGTCCTGAATTTATGAAAATGCTTCAGCCTGTTGCAAACGGAAGAGCAAGACTTGATTTTCCGTTGAACGATATTATTTATACGATTCAGGCAAATACAATGTACAGGCTTTATAACCCAATCCTTATGCGAAGAATGCTTGAGCAGGAAAATTTATCATCGGATATTCTTACGCTTTCAGAGATGAACGATTATCTTTATTCAATTATTTGGGGTGAGCTGAAATCAAAATCACCGATTTCAAAGAGCAGAAGGGGACTGCAAAAACTGCACATGGATATTTTAATTGACATGCTCGTAAATCCGCCGCCTGCAATGCCCGAAGATGCCCGTTCGATTTCGTTTAAACTATTGACTGAGCTAAAAAAAGATATTGGAAATTATAAAGGGTCAAATGATTTTGATTCGTTTCATTTGAAGGAGTGCGAGTCGCGTATTGATAAAGCGTTGAACTCCGTAATAATTACTCAGCATTAAATAAATTTACCTATTAGTAGGAATAGGGATGAAATGATTGAAATTGAAGTAAGCGGTTTGTTGTTTTGAATTGAAAACGGAAGGTATAAGAAAATCCGACCAAAATCCGACTTAAATATAAATAATGAAGAGCTACAAAAGAATAAGAGTCAGTGTTAGGAGTATTTGTATTCATAATGGAAAGATGCTTTTTCAAATGGATTCGAACGATAAATTTCCTTTTTATGCAACGGTTGGAGGAGAACTTGAACCCGGAGAAATATTGGAAGACCGTTTAAAACTTGAATATATGGAAGAAATAGGGACTGAGATTGACATCGTTAAGTACCTTTTTGTAATTGAAAATTTTTTCGTGTATAAAGGGCAGCCAATACATTCGATGGAACATTATTTTCTGGTTAAAGTCAGTTCGCACGAATTTTCTTCTCTTGAAGAAAATCTGTCGTTCCATTGGATTCCGGTTGCGGAAATATCTGAATATGACATTATACCACAGGTTTTGAAAAATTTATTAGTTAATGGCGATATTGAAAAAACCAAGCATCTTGTGCAAAACAATATGTAACAAACCCGACCATTTGCAAATGTGAAATAGTGAGAGGTGTATATTGAAAATAAATGCGACAATAATGCGACTTTTTATAACAATGAACCAAGAACTGACAACTAAATAGACTTTTAACGCAGTTCTATTTGTTTTATATTTCGACTTTAAATCTAACTACTAATAGGAAGATAAATGGCGTTCAATTCTATACTAACTGAAAAGAAAAATTCCGTATTATATATAACTCTGAACCGTCCCGATGTATACAATGCTTTTAACGATGAAATGACATACGAACTTCAGGATGCATTCAAATCAGCTTATACAGATGATGATGTCAGATGCGTTGTTGTTACCGGATCTGGGAAGGCGTTTTGCTCAGGTCAGGACCTCAAAGATTTTACCGATAAAAAATCCACATTCAAAGAAGCACTCGATAAGAGATATAATCCTTTAATAAAATTAATTACTGAGCTTCCGAAGCCTGTGATTGCTTCCATAAACGGAGTTGCAGCGGGGGCAGGGCTATCACTTGCGCTTGCATGCGATTACAGAATTGCTGCAGAGAACGCAACATTGATTGAAGTTTTTATCAATGTTGGGCTTGTGCCTGATAGCGGCTCATCATTCTATCTTTTAAAAATTTTAGGATATGCAAAGGCATTTGAACTGTGCGCAACAGGCGATAAAGTTACTGCTAAGGAAGCAAAAGAATTAAGTCTTGTAAATAAAGTCGTAAGTAATAATACTGTTCTTAAAAAAATTACTGCTCAGGTTGCAGAAAACTTTGCTGCAAAGCCGACGTTTGCTATAGGATTAATTAAAGACTTATTGCAAAAGGCGGCATACTCGCCGCTCAATGATATCCTTGAACTTGAGGCAAAACATCAGGAAAGCGCAGGGAATTCAGCTGATTTTAAAGAAGGTGTTGCTGCATTTCTTGAAAAAAGAAAACCAAAGTTTACAGGTAAATAAGAAATAAACTGAATTTTAAAAGGAACAATTTCAGTTAAAACGGATATAACAAATAGAGAAACATTATGAAGAAAAATTTCAGATTTAAACTAAACCACAACCTTTCTTATTTAATTGTTTCTATTTTAGCTCTTTGTACGTTTTCAGTTTTTTACAGCTGCGGAGCAAATATTTTTTCTGTTAATGATGATGTTCAAATGGGAAAAGAATTGGATGCGCAGATAAGAGGTGACAGGCAAAATTACCCCATTATGGAAGGTCATGATGATGTAAGAAGTTATGTCAGCGGAGTGGGCAAAGGAATTTTGAACAGTTCTTCTTTGATTCAATATAAAAATATCTTCCCTTATAAGTTCGATGTTATACAGGATGACAGCACAGTGAATGCATTTTGCGTTCCGGGCGGCTATATTTATATCTATACAGGACTTATAAAATTTCTTGATAACGAAGCTGCTCTTGCAGGGGTAATGGCGCATGAAATAGCGCACGCTGAAAGAAGACACATGACTCAACGCTTAACATCTTATTACGGAGTGAGTACAATTCTTTCATTGGTTTTGGGAAGCAATCCTAACCAGTTTGCACAAATTGCTGCGAATTTATTTGTAGGGCTTGGCTTTCTTGCAAACAGCAGATCAGATGAATCTGAAGCTGATGATTATTCAATGAAGTATTTGCGTTCATCACAATATTATCCTGCCAGTATAATTTTCTTCTTTAATAAAATTCGTGAAGAAGAAATTAAGAAAGGAAAAACACCGGGTGGACTGGAAAGATTACTTGCAACACATCCTCTTGCACAGGACAGAATAGATAATGTGTATTTGAATTTAAGTAAAATAATTCCAAGACCTGACTCTACTAAGGGATTATATCCTGAAAGATACAGGATATAAAAGCAAAATTACAATAAAAATAAACTATACTAAAAAGATAAAAATGAAAAAGATTTTATTAACCGGAGCATTTCTTCTCTCATTAGTTTTTATCCAAAACATTTACGCGCAATCAGCAGATGTTTCGGATAACAATTATGCATTCAAGCTTGCATTAAGTTCTGACTGGAAGAAATCAAAAACAGAAGAGACAACGAATAAGGATGCGATTTCTTATACCTTCGATAAGAAAGACGGCAAAGATGCTTTAATGCTTCTTGCATTCAAGGTTGAAACAGTGAAAAGTTTAGACGACTTAATTTATACTCTCGAAAAAGATATGACATTGAACATTCCAAAGAGAGATGGGGATTATTCTAATTTTTCAAGTGCTAATGCAGACGGCAGAAGTGCTGTGTATAAAGACAGCGAGTTCGGTGAAAAAATATTTTTTTACAGAACTCAAAACAGCGGGAAGCAAAACTATACTTACATGCTGAGATTTATTACTTCTATCTCAAATTTTCCATCTGCCGAAAAAGAGTTCGATAAGATAGCAAAGGGCTTAAAAGTAAATCAATAAAATTTTTTCATAGGAAGGGATTATTTTGTTTTTCCCTTCCTACTGTTGTGATATCCATGTGCCCCGGGTGAATCGTATAATCGTCCTTCACAGCAGGGAAAAGAACGTTATTAATCGAGTGCATAAGTACCTCCAAATCCCCAAAAGGCAAATCAGTTCTACCGATAGAATCTTTAAATATAACATCACCGCTAAAAATATTTTTATTTACATCGTCGATAAACGTCAGGCTGCCGGGTGAGTGCCCGGGAGTATGCAAAATCTTAAATTCAATATCTCCGACTATTATTTTACTGTTTTCGTCAATAAACTCATCTACAGCGGGCGGTTGAATAATATCAAGTCCGTATAATGCGGCCTGGTTCATAACTTTATCATAGAATGACATATCTTTTTCGTGCATAAGAATCGGAACGTTGAAATAATCCTTGGCAAATTTATTCCCGAGAATATGGTCAATGTGCCCATGAGTATTAATGATATATTTTATTTTAATGCCGTTATATTCAATGATTTTTTTTATCGTGTTTTCTTCTTCAAGGTCATAGGCAGCCGGGTCAAAAATAACTCCTTCTTTTGTACTTTCATC
>JBBRQV010000168.1:0-6780 GCA_038225955.1 Ignavibacteria bacterium
AAATTCAGAACCAACGAAAAATACTGACAATTTAATTTCTAAGAAATTTGAAATTATTTTTGTGGTGAATGATTTAAACGATTCATCAGAGTTAAGATCCGATTGGCTCGATGAAATAAAAAACAAATGGGGAGCAACGGGAGTTTCTCTATATTTGGCATGGGACCTAATTCAATTAACTTCAAATAAAGAATATGATTTTAAATGGGTGGATGCTTATATACAAATAATTTTGAGCAAGAATTTAGATTTATATATAAGAATTCCTTTTGCTTATCATATGCCCGCATGGACAAATCCCGGTTCAGGAACATTTTCTATTGAACATTACCAAACTACTAAGAATGGAAATATCTTTGAGCAGTACAAAAGAAATCCTCTAAACTTTGCTTCAGAAATTACCAAAGACTATATGAAAGATTATTTAAAGGCATTGTCAGAACATTTACATAATAATTACTCATCAAGTATAAAGGAAATTGCACCTTCAACTAGTGTTGATGCAGAATTTGAATATGCCTATGGGGAAATGCTGGGATATTCACAACCTGAAATTGAACAATTCAGAGAATATCTGAGGAAAAAATATAATGTAATCAATAATTTAAATTCATCATGGGGCGGAAATTTTAAAAATTTTAACGAAATCGACCCCAGAAAACCAGAGTATAATTGGGAATTACATTCTCCTCAAAACTATTACATGGCTTCGGGGAGATTAGATTGGATTGATTTCAGACAGCTAAATCTAAAAATTTTTATAGATGAGTGTGCTGAAATTATACATAGCTATAATTTTAAAATGGGACTTCAGTTAGGTTCAGTTTACGATGATGCCGCTGAAAACAGAGGCTGGAGTAATCCTATACCTTTGCTGGAAAATGTTGATGCAATTAAAGTTGCCGATATTGCCGAGTACAAAGCTAAATTTTCCTCCGGTGCAGATTACCTGAAAAAAATATGTGATTACTGGAAAAACCAGAATGGCAAAATTATTAATTTTTCCAATGAATCAAATTGGGCTTATTATAATAATTATACTAGTGCTCAATTATCATCGGATTGGAAATCACAGTTAGAAACATACTATTATAAAGGTAGTTCTGCTCATTACATTTTTGGCTGGTCCTTAGCTCCAAATTGGATAAATGTAGATTCGTTATACAAGAGAGAAAATTCTTATAAAAACTGGATGAATATATTAAATACTTATTCAGGCAAAAATATTATAGGAAGTACAGAGAATTAATAATTTGTTGCAAAGGATTATTTATCATAGGAAACTCTATCTGAACTCAATGGTTATTAGTTGGAGTTTTTTAGCATTATATTGTATTAATATAATGCCAATACCTCTTATCTAGCTTACTCGCCGTTTAATATTAAATTCAATAATTTATTAGCTTCGGTCGGATTCTTCAAGAAGTCAGATGTCAGACTACAGATTTCAAATTGAAATAAGTCGGAAAATAGTCAGATTGCCCGCAGCCGCTCCGCCCGATAATTACAAGCGTCTTCCCTGTTTCAATTTCCATATCCACGCCTCGCAGAACCTGCTTCGAGCCGAAGCTTTTTGTTATGTTTTTTATTTCAATCATAGCGTAAAAATAATGAAAAGGCTATGAAGACTATAGGGAGAAAATCTCTGCATATTGAATTTTTTTGCTTCTAAAAAATAGACTTAATACATCGACCTTTAAATTATAAAAATGCGAACTTAAAAATAAAAGAATTAAATTAAACAGAGTATCTTTTTGGTAGGATTTTGTTAGGATTTATTTTAAATTGTTAGTATAAATTGTAAGTCCTATTTCGATTAATCCTCATATTTCTGAATCATCTTTTGAGGATAAATTTTTGATTATAATTAATCCTATTCTCTATTAAACTTCTTACTCCTGAATTATCTTCAATAGGATAGTCCTTTCTACATTATAATATTTTAGTTTCCGGCGATAAATTATACTAAAATCACACTAAAAATTTAATCTAATCTTATAAATAAATTTAACTAAACAAAACTTCAAAAAAAGAAATCATGAAAAAATTCTTTACAGTTGTCCCCCTATTACTAATGTTTTTCATGGGTTCAAATGCTTACTCTCAGTATCTTACGGAAGGCTTTGAATCTGCATTTACAGGCTCACCTGCAGCGCCTCCAGGATGGACGCAATCACAAGTAATTTTAATCGGTGACGGTGTTGCCGAAGCAATAAGCACCAATGGTGAAAAAGATTGGGAACAAAACACATGGACCGGTGCAGCATGGACCAAATCACCTACTACACCCGGAACAGTTCCAAGCACAGGCGCATTTGCAGGTACAGGTGTATTATGGATGAACGATATATTCTTCCCTATTGCAAGCGGAAACGGTTCTAGAAGAGTTGAAACTCCGACAATGAACCTTACTGCATCAGTTACTCCCTATGTAAGATTTTATATGTTTTCAGCGCAAGCTACTACAAACTCGAATTTCAGAGTTATGGCTTCAGGTGATGGCGGAGTAACATGGAAATCTATTATGACAGTATTGCAGAATGCAGCTGTTACCGGAACAATGGCAGCTACTGACCCTTATCAAAGAATTAGCGTTCTTATCCCACCTGCATACAGAACAGCAAATTGTAAAATTGGTTTAGAGTACGCGCCTGTTGGCGGCGTTGCTAGTATGAACCTCTTTATAGATAATTTTTCAGTGGAGGAATATACACCAACTACAATTACAGCTAACGTAGTAACAGGATTATGGAGCGCACCGGCAACTTGGGTTGGCGGCGTAGTACCAACTTCAGATAACAACGTTGTAATACCAGTTGGAGCAGTTGTAAACATGGATGTAAATGCCTGCCGTATGCAGAATTGTACTGTAGCAGGAACTTTACAGTTTGGAACTGTAACTGCAACACAACTTACACAAATCTTCGGCGACCTTATTGTCAGTGTAGGGGGTATCTATAATTCATATAGCGGAGCAACAGGAAAAAGAACATTCTTCGGAGGAAATATTAATGTTAGTTCCGGAGGCAGCATTGATTTCAGTGTTGGCGCCGGATTAATCGTCTGGAGCGGCGGCGCTCCGGCTACTTATACTAATGCAGGAAACGTAGTTGGCGGAAGAATTTCAAATATATGGCATTATAATTCAGGCGGAGTTACTTATAACTCTCCTGTTACAGATGCAAACGTATGTGATATTGGCAACGGAGTCGTAAATCCGAATGGAAACCTTACTCTCGGAAATCCTAACTATGCTTTAACACAGACCATTGAAAGATTTTCAGGTGGTTCATTTTCAACCGCACCGATTTTTGGAGCCGGTGTAACAAGAACTGTTGCTTATCTTACAGCGAATATTGCTCCTTATACAAAAACAACATACTCCCCCGGAGTAGAAGTTGAAACAGTTAGCGGTGAAAGATGCATTCAAGGTACGATGACAATGAGTACTTATGATAATCTTTCATTGACTTTCCCGCTTGTAGTTGGAACGCCAAGCTCAGGCATATTAACTATGACAAGAGGAATTATTATTTCAACGGTTGCAAATCCATTGATACTAGCAATTCCAGTCGCCGGAACTGCAGGAACATCTCCAAGCGCAACAACAATTACTCCTGCTATAACAGCTGGTTCGTTTGTAAATGGTCCGATTCAAAAAAGATTTCCGGCTAACGGATTGACAACAACTTTTAATATGCCTTTAGGTGTAGGAACAAATTTTAATACAAATGCCCCGAGCACAAATAGATTAAAAACTGTTACATATACAGCTACTACAATTCCTTGGACAGGTTCAGTAGTTACTACCAGTATAGTAAATACTGTTCCATCAGGTTCAGTGAATTCTCCACTTACATCAACAATGGGAATTCGCGGATACCAATGTGCTTTAAACAGTGGGGCTGACTTTCCTTCTAATGCAACTGTTACTTTAAACTGGGATTCTCTTGAGACACTCAGCGGTACACTTGCAGATGTTAGAATTGCTCAATCTCCGGCGATTACCGGACCTTGGACTGAAAAATCTGTTACTGCAGCAACAGGTGTAATAGCTGGCGTCGGCAGCAGAGTATCAATTCCGAGTGTAACTTTAACAGGAAATCCATTCTTTGCCTGGGCAACAGCACCAACAGGTGCAGTAATGACATATAATACAAGTAAAGCGTTTACACCAGTTACTTCGCCAATTTTACGAAACGCTGCTCCAACCGGACAGCAGATAATAGGCGTGCAGGTATTTACAAACGGCACTGCAACAACTCCGTTGAACGTAACTGCTATAAATTTTAATACTACTGGCACAACAAATACAGCAGACCTTACCAATGCAAAAGTATATTATACAACAACGGCAACCTTTTCGACTGCTACTCAGTTCGGTGTAACAATTCCAAATCCTTCAGGTGCATTGGCATTTACAGGTACTCAGGTAATGGCATTGGGTGTGAACTACCTATGGCTAGCTTATGATATTAGCGCAACAGCAACCGTGGGCGACCAGTTAGACGGACAGGTTGTAGACGTAACTCTTGACGGTGGTGTCGGAACAGTAGTCCCTACAGTATTAGCGCCTGCGGGAACAAGAACTGTTTACGATAATAACTACGGCGGTGGAGCTCCTTTCAATGCAAATTATTACTACGCTAATTTACTTGCAGGTTTACCTGGGGCACAACAGCCGACTTACAACTGGATTGATCCATCTTTGCATACAGTTGTTGGTGATGCCGGATGGACTCCTAATGCTCCTGTAACAGCTTCACCAGGAGATGACGGATATTTTGGACCTGTTACAATTCCATTCTCTTTCACTTATTTCGGAACTGCTTACACACAATTTTGGATTGGCACAAACGGCTGGATAACATTTACAAATCCAAGCTATTTAACTCAAGCACAAATGAGAACTGTTGCTGCTATTCCTACAGCCGGTGGATTAAACAATTACATTGGCGTAGCCTGTAGAGACTTAGACGTTACAACTACGACGTACCCGGGATGTAGAGTATATTATGATGGTAATGCAAGCAGAGAAGTAGTTACATTCTGGCATGCTCATAGTTTTGCGTCTGTACCTGATTCTGCTACTTTCCAGATAGTTCTTTTTAATGACGGGCAAGTACAGTTACAATATAATGATGTAGAAACTAACCCTACGCCTCCTGTATCTATGACAGGTTCAAGTGTTGTAGGTATGGAAAATGTTGACGGCTCTGCAGGTATTCAATACAGACTTAACGGCGTTGGCGGTGTAATGTGGGGTTCACCAATGGCAGTTGCCTTTGGATTGAATCAGAACTCATTACCTGTTGAACTCTCGTCATTTAGCTCAAGCGTTACGAATAACGAAGTTAAGCTAAATTGGTCAACAGTTTCTGAATTAAACAACAAAGGATATAATGTTGAAAGAAAACTTGCAACAGATAATGTCTGGAAAAATGTAGGATATATTGACGGCTCAGGTACTTCAAATGCGCCTCACAGCTATTCATTTACAGACAGCAGAATGACAACAGGAAGATATAATTACAGACTGAAGCAGACTGACTTCAATGGTAACTTCAAATATTATGACCTTGCCGGTGAAGTAATAGTCGGCTTGCCAACTAAGTTTGCACTCTCTCAGAATTATCCGAATCCTTTCAATCCTACAACGAAGATTGATTTTGAACTTCCAATAGACGGAAAGGTAACATTGAAACTATATGACATCACAGGTCGTGAAGTTGCATTGATGCTCAATAATGAACTGAGAACAGCGGGATATTACTCTGCTGTATTTAACGGTTCAAATTTTGCATCAGGAACATACTTCTACAGATTGGATGTTGAAGGCGCAAATAAATTCAGCATGACAAAGAAAATGATGCTTATAAAATAAGATTTAAAGAAATACGTTTTTAAAAAAAGTCCCGGCTTCTGCAAAGATACCGGGATTTTTTTTTGTACAATATTAATTTGGTCGGAAAATGGTCGGATTTTATTCTTCATCTGAAATGACGGATTTTTGATGGATTTCCCGAAAGTATCTTCCCACTCCTTTATAAGGAGGGGGCAGGGGGAGGTCTAAGTCAAATTAAAATAGTCGCATTATTGTCGCATTTTATTTTTTCATCAGCAATGACGGATTTTTGATGGATTTTACTAAGACCTGTTAATTACTAATTGATAATTGTTAATTGAATAAAAGTCGCATTATTGTCGCATTTCATTTATTCATCACCAATGATGAATTTTTGACGGATTCTTCCCAACCTTGTTAATTACTAATTGAGAATTGTTAATTGAAAGAAATTCCTTACTCAATATAATAAGTCCGGATTTATTTTCAAAGAAGATGTTACCTATTAGTAGGGAGAAATATTTTTTATAAGCTTGACAGGCTCGCCGGTGTTAGTGTTTTTACTTCGTATTCAACGGGGCTCGAACCCGCGGCATTCAAAATGAGGTAGAAAATATCTACTCATTGAATTATTATTTATTAAATTTATTTTGTAATTTTATGAATAGATTCCCCTCCTTACCAAGGATGGGTCAAGGGTTGTTTTAAGGGTAAAAAACTTAAATATGGAAAACACAATTGAATTAGAATATATTCAATTAGAGAAAATTAAGAATAGAATATCAATTTTCTTAGACACTAACATATGGATAGATCTAGCTGAGAAAAATGATCCTATGATTGCGGAAGTTAAAACAAAATTGTTAAATCTTTCTAAAGAAGAAAAAATATTTTGTCCGCTTGATATGTCAACATTTATGGAATTTCATAGGCAG
>JBBRQV010000169.1:0-6747 GCA_038225955.1 Ignavibacteria bacterium
AATCTCAGTAATTAATATAATCCTATAAAGAATAAAACTCCCAATTTGTAAATAAAACCAACATTCTCTAAATCTTGTTTACCATTAATAAAATCATCAACTGCTTTTTTCATTAAATCTGTTTTAAAATAGTCCGGTGAAAAATATTTTTCTATTTCAATCTCAGATAAAATCGATTTGTAATGTTCACCAAAAACTGAGTTATAAATCACTTCGCAATTCAAGCTCCAACTGCCGCCTGAGTAATTCCATTTTTTATCTGATTCAGATATATAAGAATGCGCGCCGAGTTCTTCCAATATATGCAGCGGAATATCCCATCGTTCGTTTGCCAGATAACGCAAAGGATATTTTGTCGGTTTAAGTTCAAGCCCCCTGCCCCAGCTCTCAGGCATTGAGTACATAAATTTTACAAGTGAGCTATCAAGGAATGGAATTTTACAATTATTGCCCTTACTTCTCAAAGGCGAATGTTTTACTTCTATCTGCGGACTATGAAAATGGTAGTATCTGTACAACTGCAGGAGAGTGTAGTATAAATTCTGTGGTGTTGCTTCTGAAACAATCGAATCAAAAATATTCTTTGATTGATTTGAAATGAATTTTTTTTGCAAGGAATCCGAAGCAAAGCTACTGCTTATAGCTTTAGCGAACGGAACTCTTTCCGATGAAAGCATGAACGATTTAAAATAAGAAGTAAGTAAGTCTTCCTTGGTTTTGTGCACACCGTCAAAATTTTTCTCATCAAAATAATATCTGAAAAACTGAAAAATTTTATTTTCAGAGTAATCGCCTTCAAGTATAGAATTAAAAAAAGAAGGACTGAAAAGATAGCTCTTCATTTTATCTCCATACTCACGAAGTTCTTTGTTTGAATAAGTAACAGATACAAATTGTGAAAATCCAAAATTGTGTATCGAATCAGAGGCCTCTCCGCTAAATATTGCTGCGGAATTATTTCTCTGCGCAATATCGTGAACAGCTTTGGACATATCCATAAAAAAATATGTGTGGTAATTTTTTAATTCATCACGGATTCCTTCCCAACTGTCAATTAATTTCTTATCATTAAAATCTATTTCAATTTTATCAGATTTTATACCATAGTAATCTGAAATTCTTTTTACCTTATCGATTTCGTAGATATTATACACATCGCCGTTACTTAGCTTAGTTTCATATACAACAGAGTTAACATTAGCAGCATCGTGTGACTTTAAGAGGTGATAAATAATTGAAGTAGAATCCCATCCGCCGCTATTGAGAACAAAATTTGTAGCAGATGAACGGGATAGAATTGAATTGGAAATCAGTTCATCATATTTATCCAAATACGATTTATCGTAATTTTCAATCTCATATTTCTCGGTAATAAATTCATGCGAAACTTTTCCGGTAGCTATCCTTATATATTCATTATTTGTAAAGCGATTTACTCCTTCATAAAATGTCTGATAGGATGGTGTGTATCCCATTGTTAGGTAGGATAGAAGTCCTTGTTGATTATACTTTATTTCAGACAAATCGAAAATGATATTTTTAAGATTCGTTGAGGCAGTTAAAGTATTTTCAGATTCCGTGTAGAAAAAATTCTTTCTGTTCAGGTAATCGCAGAAAATTATTGTTTCATTTTTTTCTGTGTCTAAATATACTCCGTTATAAATTCCTTCAACCGAATTAATAAATTCAGTTACTTTGAAATTTAGTAGTTTCTTTTTCAAAAACTCAGTGCATTCACTTTTCTTTATAGGAATAACTTTGTTATCCTTAATATGATAATAAATTTCTCCCTCAAAGAAAAGCATTCTGTCTCCATCCTCTATACATGTTGTAAACTCTGAATCGGATATATTTATAGAATTATTACCTAAGCGAATTTGAAAAGGTTCGTTTGTTTCCTCCGATATTGTTTTGAATATAACTTTCAAAAAATAAGATTACATTATTTCCAAATCAGCTTTTACCATCATTTCAACTAAGTCAACAAATTTGGTTTTTGGTTCCCAACCTAAATTCTTTTTTGCCTTAGATGCATCACCAATTAATAAGTCAACTTCCGTTGGTCTGTAATAGACAGGGTCAACTTCTATTAAAATTTTTCCTGTCTTTTTATCTTTTCCTTTTTCATTTTCTTCTTTGCCTTCCCATTCTATTTCAATATCTACTGCTTTGAACGCAAGCTCGGTGAACTCTTTTACAGTGTGAGTTTCACCTGTAGCTAAAACGTAATCTTCAGGTGTATCCTGTTGCATCATTCGCCACATTCCTTCGCAATACTCGGGTGCAAAACCCCAGTCTCTTTTTGAATCAAGATTTCCCAAAGTTAAATTTTCCTGTTTTCCTTTTTTTATTGCTGCAACTGCGCGTGTAATTTTTCTTGTTACAAAAGTTTCTCCTCTTCGCGGAGACTCATGATTGAACAAAATACCATTGCAGGCATAAAGATTATAAGCTTCCCGATAGTTTACAACAATCCAGTAACCGTAAATTTTTGCAACACCATAGGGACTGCGTGGGTAGAAAGGAGTCGTTTCTTTTTGCGGAACTTCCTGAACTTTACCATATAACTCACTTGTAGATGCCTGATAAAATTTTGTTTTAATTCCTGTCTCGCGAATTGCATCTAAAAATCTTAGTGTTCCTATTGCGTCAACTTCTGCGGTATATTCAGGAACTTCGAATGAAACCTTTACATGCGATTGTGCTGCAAGATTATAAATTTCGTCCGGATGAATTTTTTCAAGTAGTCTGTTCAGATTACTTGTATCGGTTATATCTCCATGATAAAGAAAAAAGTTTTTATTCATTATCTTTTTATCGGTCATAAGATGGTCAATTCTTCCGGTGTTAAATGAACTGCTTCTTCTTATTATCCCATGCACTTCATACCCTTTTTCTAGTAAAATTTCCGCCAGATAGCTCCCATCCTGACCGGTAATTCCTGAAATTAAAGCTTTTTTAGACATTAATTTTTTATATTTTTAATTAATAATTTTTTTTTAATTATAGCTCCGCTATTCCTATCACATTTAGAAGTATTGATAGGATACGAAGTTTTCTGATTTTTATCTTTTCTTCATTCAACAAATATCGAAAAATTAAGAGTATAGGCAAAGAAAAGACCTGCAATTTTGAAAATACCTTTAATGATTTACTTATTCAATTTAAAAAATAGAAGTGGATTAACTATTAATAATTAATAGTTTAAAGGGGCTTTTTGTAGAATTTGCTTTAAAATAGGAAGGAAATTTAGGAAATGCGTAAAACCGGTCAATTTTTTAAATCTGACCGGTTTTTGAAAAATGCTTTATCTTATTAACATCATTTTTTTAGTATCCACAAAATCGTCAGATATTAATTTATAGAAGTAAATTCCGCTTGAAAGTTTTGATGCATCAAAGCTTACTTCATATATGCCGGGTGCTAATTTTTTATTTACTAACGTCGCAACTTCTTTTCCAAGAACATCAAATATTGTTATGTTCACATTTTTTGATGCAACGACTTCAAACCTTATCTTTGTTTCGGGATTGAAAGGATTTGGATAATTCTGATGCAGAACAAAATTTTTGGAAACTTTTGTTCCTATGTTTTGTATTCCTACTCTGTCCAAAGGATTTAAAGTAAAAACTAAATTATTAATCGTGAAATTATTTCCGGCGGATAAAGTTACGTTAGCTGATGCTGAAGTATAGCCGACTCTGTTTACGATAATATCATAGTTTCCCGGAGGAAGCGCGGCAATTCCGTAAGCTTCATTATTGTTGCTCACAGAAAAACTTCTGTATAGATTTCCCTGCTTAGCGTAAATTATTGTTTTGGATTTGAACGGCAACCCACTGCCATTCAATAATCCAGCAGGTAAGTAATTCAAGAATGCATTTCCGCCTATAGAACCTGTTGATGTAACCGGAGTTGTAGGAATCACATCAATATTTATATTTGTAACATTACCTGCAACATAAATTCGTTGCGAGTTCTGCCATTGAATCGTAGAAGGATAATAAGTAGGAACGAAATCTTGGACTTGACTTACATCGTTTGGAAATGCTAGAACATCGACTGAGTCATTACGAGTTCTAACTAAATTAAATGTACCGTTTGCAAGAATATTTGTACTGTCCACTGAAAGTACTTCACGTGTGTATAAATCAAGACGAATTGCTTTTACCTTACCACCTGTAACTGCAACACCTGAACCTGCATATCTTACCGTTCCTGTGATTGAATAAGTGTTAAGAGTTTCCCATTTAGCAATATGATTTGCTATTCTGCCGCCCGCTATTGTAAACTCACCGCCGACATACAATGTCGAATCTAATACATACATTGCGTTCGTTTTCTCACTTAAACCGCTGCTGAATGTTGACCATGAAGTACCATTCCATCTGGCAATTCTATTACAATACAAACTATTTCCTGCGCCAACAAATTTCTGCTGTCCGCCTGCTATTAATTCACCTTTGTAAGTTGTTAATGAATAAATTCTGTCCTCTACTCCGCCGCCGACTGATACCCAGTTAGTCCCGTCAAACATTGATAGATAGTTTGCGTTAACACCGCCGCCGACTGTAAATCTTCCTCCCGCATAAATATATCCGTTATAATATGTTAACGAATGAATTCTATCATTGAAAGTCGCAGTTCCTATAGCTGACCAGTTTGTACCGTCCCATTTTGCAATTTTACTGGCTAGCCCGCTTCCGGCATTATCAAATCTACCGGCAACAATAATGGAAGAACCTACAACCTGCAGCGCAAACACATCTTTATCTACACCTGTTCCGCACGGTCTCCACACAGCACCATCCCAATAGCCGACATTGTTCAAAACAGTTGCACCGGCATTTGAGAATTTACCTCCGACATATAAAAATCCGTTATATTGATTAAGTGCTTTTACTTCTCCGTCAACTCCGCTCAATAAAGCCGACCAGTTTGTACCATCCCATTGAGCAATATGAGCAACAGATGTTGCACCGGTCTGGGTAAAATTTCCTCCGGCATAAAGTTTACCATTATAAACCGAAAGGGCATACACTGTGTCGTTAAAACCTGAACCCATGGGGAGCCAGTTTGTTCCATCGAACTGCGCTATAAAATTTGTACCAGCGACAGAAAATCCACCGGCAGCAATTATTTTTCCGTTATAAGATGTTACTGCATTTACGCTTGAGTTTAGCCCTGTACCCAAATTATTCCACCCTGTTAAAGATTGAGCGAATGAAACTTTTACTGTAAATAATAATATTATAAAAAAAACTTTTTTCATCTTCATTTAGATTTCATGTTTTTAAATTCGTCGATAGTATTTGCGTTTTTCCAATACAGTTCAAATAATTCAACCATATAGGTAGCGAAATTTTTATTTCTTATTATTACATCGGTGCGATTGTTTCTTGGAATTGTTAAATCAGTTAAACTTAAAAAAACTATTTCTCCATCAAATATTGCCATGTTTTGTGGAACTGTTTTAGCAAGCTTTATTTGTTCACCCTGATTCTCAAAAAATAATAACAAATCGATTATATCTTCCTTAGTCGGGCTTATCCATTTACCATCTTTTTCTAATTTAAAATTTAATGAGCCTTCATATATACTTTTAACTTTACCACCTTTTTTATAAAATTTTAGAACTTCTTCATCCAGTTGTTTTGAAACGTGTGCCTCCATTCTATTCATCAAAAGCATTTCTTTTTCTGAATTTTTTAAAAGATCCATAAATTTTAAAGCTCGAAACTTATTAAAACCTTTTATAAGCTCAACATCAACCTTATTCTCGTCAGGCTCCTTAGCTTTATATAAATTCTTTAAAGTAGAAAAAGAACTTTTTAGTTCCTTTAATTTTCTATCATGTAAAATTTTAAAATCTTCTTCGAGCTTCCCCTCTATCACATCAGGGTCAATCATTTCGTATCTTAATTTTGTTGAGGTTTGGATTTCATTGCAGAACCCTTTCTCTGCAAACGACTTTAGGATGTCATATACTGAAGTCCGGGGAATATTTGCTTTCTCAGCAATTTCGGCAGCAGTCATATTATGGCCGCTCATCAAAACAGTGAAAACTTTTGATTCGTATATCGTAAATCCTAATATTTCTAATTTTTTTATTATGTCTTCCATAAATCGTTGGGAACGATTTTTAATGTCGTAGTTATCGCTACAACAAATTAGATAGAAAGAACTTGAATGTCAAGTACTATTTGGATTTGGGTGCTTCTGATTAGTTGTATATAATATACTTTTCTCTGAGACTTTTAAAAACATCTAAATTTTTCTGATAAGATCTGACAATTGTTTCAACCGAAGATGCAGAGCTGACCATATTTCTGAACGATTTTGTCCCTGAAAGTTTATCTATAAAATTATCTTTTCTCCAGTTAAACTGAGGGAATAACTGATATAGTGAAACCAATATTGCAATGGATGTCTTCACCGGCTGAAAAGTTTTTATATCCTGAACATTGATAAATATTCCTTCACATTTCTCGCCAACAAACTTTGGAGGATTGGAGGGACTTGAAATAGCCGTCGGTGTAAAATTAATTTTCTCAAATTTTACTCCGGGCAGATTATAAGCAGCAAGTTCACTGATTAATTTATCTGCATCACAATAAGGAGCACCAATATATTCAAATGGTCTGTCACTTCCTCTTCCTTCAGAAAAATTTGTTCCTTCTAACAAACACGTACCTGTATAGCATACTGCTGAGCTCGGAAAATAAATACTAGGTGAAGGATTTTCCC
>JBBRQV010000170.1:0-6612 GCA_038225955.1 Ignavibacteria bacterium
CGGTCAGGCTATGTGGCCGGCTAATGGTGTGCGCGTTGGAAATTTTATTCAGAATACTTACCCTGCTATTCGCAGATTTCGAATCTGTACAGATGGCACAGGCGGATGCATAATCACATGGGCAGAGGTTGACGTTCAGGCTCAACTTTATGCGCAAAGAATCAGAACCGATGGTGTAATAATGTGGACTCCTGATGGAGTTCTTGTTTCCCGCGCTGGGGGTTACTCTGAAATTTTTACTTTGAAAATAATTCCTGCTGAATCGGGCTCTGCAATTTTTGCCTGGTTAAGCGACTATACATACGGTAATGTTTTCACTCAAAAACTTGATGCTTTTGGAAATCGTTTATGGGATGTAAATGATTTGCAAATCACCTTTATAAATACAGAAAATCTTGATATATGTACTGATGGCGCAAATGGCGAATATATAACTCTCTCAATGTTTCCTGTTAGTCTTTATGAAGCAGATATATATGCTCAGCATGTTAATGCAGCCGGAAATACTTTATGGCCAGTTGCAACAATTATTGCTTCAGCGCCTAGTGGTCAGTACGACCCTGTAATGTGCGAAGACCAGACCGGCGGTTTCATTGTGGCTTGGGATGACAGACGTAATTCCGAGATTGATGTTTATGCCTCCCATATTAATTCATCACATGCCGATTTTTGGACTCCTAACGGCGAAGCTATATGTACTGCCCTTGAGCCTCAGCATACTATAATGTGTATTTCTGATAATCATAGTGGAGCCTATATTGCCTGGTTTGATAACAGACTGCAGCCGGTTCCCGGATATAGTTTATATTATCAAAATATCACTTTCGGTGGAACTAAAAGATTTACTGCCGATGGTATTAAAATTGCTAATAAAGTTGATTTTACAACGGAAATTTATCCGCCTCAAATTGTTACAGTTGATGCGCTTGGCGGATTGATTGCCAGTTGGGTTGGTTATTATGATGATGCTCTAACACAATATGGAATTCTTGCACAAAGAATGGATTACAATGGTAACAAGCTGTGGGATAATAATGGAGTTTTTGTTTCTAAAGGTACATCTATGAGAGGTCCTTCTATGATTTTTGATGGCGGCTCTTCAGGATGTATTATTGCATGGGCTGACAGTAGAAATTTTGGCACATCCGGTTTTGATGTTTATGCTCAGCATATAAAATCAACTTCTTCCCTTGGTGACTCAAGAAACAGCGGACCAAAAACCAAAAGCTCTATAGAACAAAATTTTCCAAATCCGTTTAACCCTACAACTAATATTTCCTACAGTATAACAGAACCGGGTTTTGTAAGTTTGAAAATTTATGATATGACAGGAAGGGAAGTTGCAGAGCTTGTGAATGAAATAAAGCAGCCGGGATATTACACCGCAAAATTTGATGCATCAAGACTTTCAAGTGGAGTTTATTTTTATAAAATTCTTACAAAGGATTTCAGCGAAACGAAGAGAATGATGCTGGTAAAGTAATTATTAATTAAAGTCCGACTTATTTTGTGGTAAAAACAACTATTGAAATTAGATAAATTATCTGAATTCAAACAATATTTGCAACTTATTGCTATAAAGCTTGGTTGCATTTTACAGATTTAGGGGGAAAACTAAATAAAATACATGTTCGCATACGATAAACTGTTCTGGTACGCAATTATTCTTTTTGTAATTATTTTTGTCTGCTATTCTACATTCAAAACATACAAAAGAAAAAAGAATAATAGAATAAATCAGTAATAAGAAATTTCAGAAGTTTGATTTATAAAAATGCCTCGCAAAGAAAGCGGGGCATTTTTGTTTGTAGTATCACGGGGAATGAGGCGCCACCCTTTGTTCCGGCGCGTATTTTTTTACAATTTCTTGATTCCAATTTAACATTGATTTCGTATTTTTGAATATTGAAAAGTGTTATTTTTGAAATAAAATCACACAAAATAGCAAAAGATGCATTGTAAATTTGGGCTCGATTGCGTAACTTAAAATGTATTGTAAACTAAATTATTGATATGATTCCTAATGACAAGAACTTTATTTTATTTGAGCTGCTTTTTTTGGTTGTAGGCGTATTTTTATTTGAAGTAATCCGGAATTACTTCAAAAAGAGAAAGCTAAAAAAAGAAACGCTCTACAGTTCTAATTAAACTCTAAACAAAAATCTTCCAAGCCCCCGGAAGATTCTTAGAGTAAACAAAAATCTCCCTAAAACTTGTTTCACAATTAATTTCACTCTACATTTTTTTAAGACAATAAAAGTAAATTTACGTTTATTATATTGACTTAGCCCCACAACTATATAAAAATTATGTTAGCTAATGGAACAACTGCGCCGGATTTTGAATTGTATTCAACTCCCGACCAAAAACTAAAACTAAGCGATCTTCACGGCAAACGCGTTATACTGGCATTTTATCCTGCGGATTGGAGTCCTGTTTGCAGCGACCAGATGGCGCTGTATAATGAAACACTAAAATTTTTTCATAAACATAATGCAGAGGTTTTTGGAATCTCCGTCGATAGCAAGTGGTGTCATCTTGCATTTGCTCAAAGCAGGAATCTTCACTTTCCGCTGCTCTCTGATTTTGAACCTAAAGGCGATACTGCCAAAGTTTACGAATCTTACAATGAGAAAGAAGGGGAGTGTGAACGCACTCTATACATTATAGATGAGAACGGCAAAGTAGCGTGGAGCTATGTTTCTCCTATGGGAATGAACCCCGGCGCAGATATTATTCTTGATGCTCTTGAAGAAATGGATTCTAAAAAATAAAATTAAAATTTTATGTCTCTTAAACCACCTGTATCGGCAAATGACCATGTTCAGGGAAATAAATCCGCAAAGATAGAGCTAGTAGAGTACGGTGATTATCAATGCCCGCATTGCGGTAAAGCTTACCCGATTGTCAAAGAAATTCAAAAAGCGTTGGGCACAAATTTAAAATTCATTTATAGAAATTTTGCTTTGCAGGAAATTCATCCAAATGCAGTTGATGCTGCTATTGCCTCTGAAGCTGCCGGTTTACAGAAAAAATTCTGGCAGATGCACGATGCCTTATTTGAAAATCAAAGAGATTTATCACCTGAAAATATTATGTTAATTGCGCAAGATCTTGCTCTGGATACTGATAAATTTTCAGAAGACATGGGAAATCAGGAAATAATTGATAAAGTTGAAGCGGATTTTGAGAGCGGAGTAAGAAGCGGTGTAAACGGCACTCCCGGATTTTTTGTTAACGGAGTTAAATATAACGATAGCTACGATTTTGAGACGTTCAGCGCATATTTAAAATCTTTATTGTAAAAATATCAATCACTGATTACACTGATTTGAAATGATTAAAAATTGAAATCATTTTTAATCAGAGCAATCAGTGATTTAAAAATAAAAATTATTTCAGCTTTGCATCCATAGTAATCTCAATTGCTCCAAGTGCTTTTGATACAGGACAATTTTTCTTAGCGCCTTCTGCCACTTCCTGAAATTTATCCGCATCTATTCCCGGTACGCTTGCCGTAACATCCAATAATATTCCTTTTATTTCCCATCCGGCTTCTTCTTTTTCCATTGTAAGATTTGCAACAGTATGAATTTCATCAGGTGTAAAACCGTTTGCTCCTAATGCGAAGCTTAGCGCCATAGAAAAGCATCCTGCATGTGCTGCTGCAATAAGTTCTTCAGGATTAGTCATTGCTTCCTCGCCGTCTTTGCTTACGAATCTTGCTTTAAATGAATACGGAGTGTCTGCTAATGTACCGCTCGGAGTTGTAAGCTCTCCGCTTCCTTCGGCTCCTGAGCCGTGCCATACTGCTGTTGATTTTCTAATCATTGTTTTTGATTTAGGTTATATTTTAAAAAAGAAATTTATTTGTGTATGCAAATATAACAAATCTGATTTAATATAAATTCGGAATAAAATTATCTTATGAAAAAATTCCTGAAAATAAAAAACTATTTGATTTTATTTTATTAGTCTAAATAAATTAGTTAGTCTCGAGTTAATAATTGCTGCTTTTTATTAAGTTTGTGAAGAAACTCTTTTATCTGTATTCGATTTTTTAACTCTATAATTATTCTTTTATCTTTATACTCTGCTAAAATTTTATTTATTCTGGGAGCCGTATGTACGCGGAATGTGAGAATCCACCAAAGAAATTTTTTATCCAGCTTCTCCTCACATCCTTCACCAATATCATGTCTTTCTGCTTTTTTGAAAAATCTTTTCACTGCTCTATAAAAGCAAAGGAGTATTGGCATATTCAAATATATAACAGTATCAGCGCGTTTAATTCTTATAGGAATACTATTCATATAGTTCCCATCTATTATCCACTCATCTTCTGAAATAATTTTTTCTTGGTCAGCATAAAATAAAGGTCTGCTTTTTTCTACCCATCCGGGAAGCCAAAACATTTTATCTAAATGATATAGAGGTAAGTTCAGAATAGACGCAATCTCTTTTGATAAAGTAGATTTCCCAGCTCCGCCGCAACCGATAATTATAATCCTGTTCATTAAAATTTTTAATTACTAGTAATTGAAAATTAAAAATAAACGCTAAGTCCAAAATTTACTCTCTTACCAAAAAATCGAAACTCATCTCCATGTGATTCCAATTTTCTGTAATCGCCCGGATAATCATGAATGCTTGTACTTACATTATGTGAGTATTGGAAGCTTGCAAAATACTCTGCAATGATACTGAGATTTTTAATAGGAAAAAACTCAACTCCGATAGTTCCTGTTAATCCTCCGCCATATGAATAACTCTGCTGATATTGGTAATAGTATGATGGTGCTACATTGTCATCTTGCCTGCTCTCGGACCAGTAATAACTGCCACCTGCGGTAAACCCTGCGCCGAGATAAAGATTGACCGGGTCTTTAGGATTCATATAAAATAAATATGTAGGGTACACAAATATTGTGTATCCAAAGCCTTTTGAATATGAAGGTTTTGCTGTATCTATTTTTGTTAAACGATTTGTTTCATCATTGCTGCGAGAGAAATCAAGAGATAAGCCTAAACGCAGCGCTCTTGTGCTGCTAAATTGTTTTTTTACGGAAGCAACGCTCCCCTCAAAACTTGAGAGTGTGAAGTTCTGGTCTATAGTAAACTGTAAAGCCCATTTACCGCTCTCGAGTGAATTCTCGCGACCGGTATTTTTTATCATTTTTTCATTAACGGAATCTGACTGTGAGAAAAGTAAACTATAAGGGAATAAAAATAAAACCAGTACTGCCAAAAGGATTTTTTTCATTAGGGGTTATTTTTTTTTATTTTATCAAAATCATTTTCTTTGTCTCGGAAAACTTATCCGTTACTAATTTATAAAAATAAATTCCACTCGGAAGAGAAGCAGCGTTGAAATTAACAGAGTAGCTTCCTGCATTTTGCTTTTCGTTTACTAATGTTTGAACTTCGTTTCCGATTGCATCATAAACTTTTAATGAAATAAATCCGGCAACGGGCAACTGATAACTGAGAACTGTATTGGGATTAAACGGGTTTGGATAATTATTAGATAGCTTGAAGAATTTTGGAGTATTCTCTTCCGTATTACTTACGGCTGTTGCTTCCTTAAGAAAAACCCAACGTAAAGAATATGGACCTGCACCGAAGCTATTTGAAGCCCTCACCTTCCAATAATAGGCAACATTTATTACAACTATACCTAATGGCATTTGCTGGTGATTAATTGGAGTAGTCGTTGAATAAACAATATTTGTAAAGTTTGTATCCAGTGCAACCATTACATAAAATGAGTCTGCTCCTGAAATATTCTGCCATTGAAGATCCGGAGAGTAGCTGGCTCCGAATGTATAATTAGGGGGACTGATAAGCACTGGGGCTGCAGGTACCTGAGCATAGCTTTTTAGCAATAAAACTGTAAATAAAAATATTATAAGGAAAGTTCTCATAGCTCTCTTTTTTATTATGGAAAATATAAAAAGAACGGTTTTTTAGAATTGTAACTTAATTTATCTTCGGTATTTCTAAGAAGATAGGTAAATTTTGAGTAGATTAGAGTGAGTTTAAAGAATGGAGAATTAAATTTTAAATAAAAAAACTCCTGCCGATTTCTCAGCAGGAGTTTTGAAATTCTTAACTCCGAATTTAAAATTCTGAATTATTTTATAAGCATCATCTTCATTGTTTTCACGAACGATTGATTTCCACCATCAGCATTAATCTGGTAGAAATAAACACCGCTCGATAAAACAGATGCGTTGAAGTTAAATGTATAATAGCCTGCAGGCTGAACCTGATTTACTATTTGTGAAACTTCTCTTCCTGTGATATCAAATATTTTTATAGCGACTTTGCTATCGAAAGGTAAGTCGTAATTTATATTTGTTGTCGGGTTGAAAGGATTCGGATAATTTTGTGACAAGTTGAATTTATTAGGAACACCGATATTAACTTCATTTGATAATGCATAATATCTGAAGTTACCGTTGAAATCAATTTGTTTCAATCTGTAATTATATTTTCCCGTATTAACATTGTTATCAGCGAAAGTATAATTTTTTACAGTTGTTGAAGTGCCTGCACCGTTAACGTTTCCAATATTTGACCATACAGTTGCATTAGTTAATTTTTTTTCGA
>JBBRQV010000171.1:0-6602 GCA_038225955.1 Ignavibacteria bacterium
CTTTGGGAGATAATAATTTTTATAAATTCCGTTATCATAAATTTTTATGAGAGTGCTATCGGGGCTTCTATTGCTAATGCCGCCGAAAATATAATAGTCTGAACTGTAAGCATTAAAGCTCGCAGTATAAAATGTACTATCATCAACATTAATTGGAGTTATGGTGCCGCCGGAGTACTTCTTCACTCCATTAGATATAAAAAAGAAGTTATCATTATCTACAAGAATAATATCAGAAACAACATCGTATGGAATGGATTGATGGTTCCACGAATAGGTGTTATGCTGAGTTTGGCTTGAGGTAACAGGGGAATCGCTTTTACATGAAAAAAATAAAACAGAAAAAATAAAAGGCGTGAAAAAGACGAAAAGATTGTTACCGGCTTTCATAAGATAAATTTTAATTTTTTAAAAATTAACGTTTTTAACCGGTAAATTTTTATCTTATGATGTATTTAGTGGGTTTGATTAGCGTTATTTAATAATTATTTACTAAAAATCAAATATTAAAATAAAATGGGTTTCAAGTAATATGAATTGAATCAAAATTTATACCAAAACACTTACCTATGTACACTTAATTGGTGTATCTATTCTCAGTAATTATTGGTATCTATTTATAGTTTAATTAAGCTTTATTTAAATTTTCTATAATTAGCTTCATATATAAATAAATATCCTCTTGCCCGCTTGAAATCCGGGTTTCTCCAAATTTAATTTTCAGTTATGACATCGCAAACAGAAAATCATCGCAGGTTTTATTTCAATAACTTCACTTCACTTAAAAATAATAACATCGAAGTTGATAAAAAAAAATGAAAGAGACTTAGAGCAGTCAGCGAAATATTATAAAGACTTGTTCGAGCTGAATCCCTGCCCAATGTGGATATACGATTTGTCAACGCTTCGGTTCATGGAAGTAAACCAGATGGCAATTGATACTTACGGATACAGCCGCAAAGAATTTTTGCAAATGAAAATAAAAGATATTCGTCTTCCGGAAGATGTTGGAAAAATGAGAGAAGCAGTGAGAACTCACAACGGAGAATATACTGAGTATGGAATCTGGAGACATGTAAAAAAGAACGGAGAAATAATAAATCTTGATGTAAAAACTAACGATATAGATTACCTTGGGAAAGAATGTGTACTTGTACTGCTGAACGATGTAACCGATAAATTAAAAAGAGAAGAAGAAATTGTACAGCTGAATAAACAGCTTGTAAACAGGATAAGCGAACGCGAAAAAAGTTTTGAAGAGCTTGAAAAATCTAATCAAAGATATGAATATGTTTCCAAGGCTGCCAATGAAACAATATGGGACCTTGACCTTGAAACAAATGTAATTTCTTTCGGCGGAAGCTATAAAGAAATGTTTGGCTATGCTTATTACGATGATAAAATTCCGATTGATAAGGTACAGCACTTAATTCATCCGCATGATGCAGAGCGTGTACAAAAAGCAATCGCAGATGCGCTGAGCGATAATACAAGACGCTATTGGGAAGACCACTACAGAGTCATAAAAAAAGGCGGCGGAATTGTTTATGTACATGATAGAGCGTACATAATCTATAATGAAGGGGAAAAAGATTTCAATGGTAAGCCTGTAAGATTTGTAGGAGTAATACAGAATATAACTCAGGAAAAGCTGAACGAAGAAGCAATGCTTGAGCAGCTTAGGAAAGTAAATATTATCATCGAAAGCATGACTGACCCTTTCTTTGTACTGGGAAAAAATCTTGAAGTGCTGCTTATAAATAAAGCTGCTTTAAAATTAGCGAAGCTTGAGTATGAAGAAATAATCGGAAAGGATTTTCATAATATTAATCTCAGTGAAGACCGCAAACCGATGCTCGATATGTTTAAGAAAGCAGTTCACAGACAGGAAGTTTACCACGAAGAACTGGAGATACAGGGGAAGTGGGTTGAGGTATCTTTGTATCCTTCTGAAATAGGACTTGCAGTGTATGCAAAAAGTATTTCCGAAAGAAAAAATCACGAGGAAGATGTAATCCGGAATGCAAAATTTATAAAAGAAATAAGTGATTCAACTTCGGGATTTATTTTTCAATTAGAATATGATACTGAGGGAATTCCAAAGCTGAATTACGCGAGCAAGAAGGCATTCGATTACTGGGGAATTTCCATAGAAGATGTAATAAATGATAAGACAAAGTTATTGAATGCCGTTCATCCTGAAGACAGTAAGTATGTAAAGAATAAGTTGATTGAAATGGTTGGAAATCTTACTGAGCTGAATATTAGATTCAGATATGTGAATAAGATTACCCGCGAAGTAAAAGTTGTCCGGGCAAACGCTATCCCTACAAGGCTTAATAACGGCAATACAATAATGAACGGAATAATTATTGATATTACCGAAATAGAAAATAATTATAAACAGCTTGAAGAAGCGAATACCCGTTATGAATATTTATCAAAGGCAACATGCGAAACTGTATGGGAAAAAAATATCGATACGAATGAAATTATTCTGGGCGGGGGGTATAAAGAGATGTTCGGCTGCGAATTCCCAAATGATATAATTACATTCGAAGACTGGAAAAAATTTGTTCATCCCGATGACCTGAAGAGAACTCTCGCATACATTGAGCTCCGCACTTTAATCACTGAAAAAAGATATTGCGAGTTTGCATACCGGTTCATCCGTAAAGACGGAACTATACTTGATGTGTTTGAACGCGCATATATTGTCTATGATGAAAAAGATACAAAAGTAATTAATGTAGTGGGCACAACGCAGGATATTACTCCGCTGCGAATAGCGCAGGCAGAGAAGGATAAAATGATAGATGACTTGCTGGAAAGAAATAAAAATCTTGAGCAATTCACATACATGGTCTCGCATAATTTCCGTGCGCCGATAGCAAATATTCTTGGTATAACTTCAGTTCTTGAGGATAAAACACTTGATGAGAATATTAAAGAAGTCATGAACGAAAATATAAAAAAGTCAGTGAAGCGCCTTAATGAAGTAATAATAGATATGAACGCAGTACTGAGCATAAAGAAAAATACGGACGAAGTAAAAACAGAAATAATACTTCAAAATGTTGTGAATGAAATAATGGAGACAGAAATTATCTCTGAGGAAAGAGCAAAGGTAGATGTGATTACAGATTTTAGTTTGGCGCCTTCTGTGATTTCAATAAAAAGTTATATACACAGCATTTTTCAAAATCTTATAAGCAACGCTATAAAATATAAGGGGGAGATAAATCCTTTCCTTAAAATAATTTCAAGCGAAGACGCAGAATATTTATATCTGATGTTCGAAGATAACGGCATCGGAATAGATATGGTAAAAAATGCAGATAAAGTTTTCAGGTTATATAGCAGGTTTCACCTTGAAAAAGAAGGTAAGGGCATGGGTCTCTTCATGGTTAAAAGCCAGGTAGAAAACCTCAACGGTGAAATTGAAATTCAAAGTAAAATAAATGAGGGCACGAGATTTTTAATTAAATTAAAAAAATTAAATGACTCAGCTAAAGAAATTAGTACTTTTAATTGACGATGACTCAATTTGTAATTCAGTCAATCAGATTTTAATAAAGAAGAAATTCAAGGACGATTCGAGTTGTGAAATGGATATAGTAACCTTCCAAAAACCCCTTGAAGGATTTGCGTTTCTTTTAAAATTGCTCGAGAGCGAAGTCTATAAAAAAATTCTGATTATTCTGGATATTAATATGCCTTTGATGACAGGATGGGAGTTCCTTGATGAGTATGCACGGATTCCTAAATCATCAACAAATGTCAATATCATAATGGTATCTTCAAGTGTTTATCAAAGTGATATTGAAAGAGCTAACAATAATGTGAATGTAGAAGAATTTATTTCTAAGCCCATTACCAACGAAAATGTTGCCAATATGTATCGTAAAATGTGTGTATAAAATAATAATATTGATAGAATTTTTAACTCTGCTTTTAATATTTCCGGTCCAACATTTAACGTAAATGCAAATAATAAATAATAGGTTCAAAGAGGAACTATGTTTGAAGATATTTAGTTGAGTATGTAAATTTCGTACTTAATCACAATGAAAAAATCCTTTACTCTCTTTGTTTTATTTTTCGTTACATTTCTAATTTTTTCTTCCTCAAAGATTTATTCACAATCAACTCAGGGTAAAATGCTTGAGCGGCTTGCATCGCTCAATGGAAACTGGATAGGCTCGCTTGAGTATCTTGACTACAGTGATAATAAATCCAAAGTTAAACTTCCTACAACTTGCGAAGCTATATTTAATAAATCAGGCAGCGATAAATATTTATTCGTAAAATTTATTTTCGATGAAGGTAAAGGAAAAACAGTCACCGGCGAAGATGCGTGGACAATTTTAGATGAGAAAACTTTTTTTTATGACAGCACTTCATACATGATTACAAATTACTATAGTCAATTCGCCAATAACGATATTTCAGAATTTGTTTTTTCAAAGGATGGAATGGATAATAACAAGCTTTGTACTATAGAGCAGAAATTTACTATTCAAAACGATTCATTCGCGATTGTAAAGCGAGTGAAGTACAAAGATTCAGATGAATCCTTCACCCGCCATGAATTTTCATTTGTAAGAAATAAATAAATCAGTTTGCCCCTATAGATTCGAGATACTCACGAACAGGTTTTGCTTCATCGCCGCCTTTCTTTGCATGATGCATTAGCTGTAAGCCATGCGGTCCCTTTGATGAGCGCAGGTCGGGATATGCAGTTAAAATTTGTTTTACAATTTCCAGATGGCCAAGCATAGCTGCGCAGAAGATATTCATTCGCGCTCCGTTAGAAATTAAAAAATTTGCAATCTCTTTATTGCCCATGTGTCCTGCGCCCTCAAGACCTGTTTCAAAATCACCTCCGCCCCAGTCCCAGCATGCATTCAGTAAGCCCGGCTCCTGTGCATAGAGAGCCTTCACTCCATCTAAATCTGTGTGCGCCTTTACTACAAAATCCTTTACCATATCTTTGTCAAGAGGTGGTCCCTTATCCTTTTTTACCTGCTGGGCAAAAATGTTCGCGCTTGCTCCGGGTGTAAAAATAGATAGCGCCCCAACCGCTGTGAAAGTTAAAAATTTTTTTCTGGAAATCATTTTCGTATATTTGAATTTGAGAAATCCGAGGGAGGTATATATAAGTTCACGATTAATAACTCTATTTGTTTCAAAATGTGCCGGTAAGTTTTATTAGTTAGTATTTTTAGTATCCGGAAGTTCAATAATAAATTCTGTGCCCTGTTTTGGTGCACTTAGCAATGTTATTTTCCCGCCCAGACTTTCTATTTGAGATTTGGCCATAAAAAGCCCGATGCCCTTGCCTTCTATATCCGGATGAAATCTTTTATACAGTCCAAAAACATTATGTCCGTGTTTCTTGAGATCGATACCTTCGCCATTATCTTTGATTGATATAAATATTTTTCCGTCATGTTTCTTAGAATTAATCTCAATGATAGGATTTACACCGGGCATTTTGTACTTAATGCTATTAACAATTAAATTTTGAAATACACTGTAAATATAACTCTTCGAAGTATATATCGTTTTTACATCATTGAAATTAGTATTAATTACTACGTTCTCTTTATTCAAAAGATTAATTATGCTGGTTTTAATAGTATAAATTAATTGAGAAAGAAAAACTTCTTCTCTCTCTTCTTGGCCTTTCTCAAGATGAAGTATATTATTCAGGTCATGAATAACTTCATCCAGTCTTCGTACCGATGACAGTATCTCCATTAGAAAAATGTTTCTTTCTTCGTGACTATAGTTTTCATCTATCAATTCTTCTGCAAAACCAATTATGTTCGCAACAGGAGATCTTAAGTTATGGGATATAATATATGCAAACTGTTCAAGGTTTTTATTTCTCTGAAAAATATCGTTAGTAAGTTTTTCTTTTTCCTGCTCTGCAATATGTCTGTCGGTAATATCATGTGTTACTCCATATACACCAATAATATCGCCAGATTTATTGTGTTTAAATTCCGGCTGAGAAAATAAATATCTTATACTGCCGTCACTTCTTCTAATGCGATGATGGAAAGGCAATGCAACCCCTTTTACTTCGCCGTCTTTAACAATCTCCATTACATATTCAAAGTCTTCAGGGTGGATAGCATTTCTCCATGATTCAAATGTTTGGTTTCTTTCTTCTATTGAAACTCCATGAATTCTGCAGCATTCTTCCTACAAGGTTAATTGACCTGTTGCATAATCCATTTCCCAGCTGCCAATATGCGCAATAGCCTGCGCTGCATTTAGGTTCTTTTCACTCTGAATTATTTGCTTTTCCGTTTTTAACTTTTCAGTAACATCATTTGCAATAACCAGGCGGGCTTCAGTTCCGTTGAAAATTATTTCGTTCGATTTTACTTCAGCAAATATTAAACTTCTGTCTTTTTTTACATGTCTTCCAATGCCTTCATAACTTTTGAATTTATCGTGTGCCCGGTAATTATCGATAAATAACTGCTTGTCTTCATGCAGTTTTATATCAAATGCAGTCATCGATAGAAATTTTTAACGGCTGTATCCGTAACTTTTAATAGCAGATTCGTTTACATCAAGAAATTTAA
>JBBRQV010000172.1:0-6426 GCA_038225955.1 Ignavibacteria bacterium
ATTTTTATATCGGTGTAGAGTTCTTTATTCCATTGGATTAAAGTTGTGCGGTTAATTCCCATTACTTCGGAAATCTTTTTTATTGAAAATCCTCTTCCGCGGAAGTGAACGAACGATGTTTTAATTGATAAGTCGTACATAGTGTTTTTTTGTTTTAGGTTTTAAAATAAGTTTACAAAATAAGAAAAGAGACACTAAGGAATAATGCAGTCTTACCCATTACTACTAATAGGTAGAAATATTTCGAAATGTATTGACAGATTAGTTGATTGTTTCTCGTTGTTCATATCTCGTTGTTCGTTGCTCGGAAAAACTATATTACCAATGCAACTTTCCCATGTTTTTTGCAGTTTAATAGAGAAAGAAAATCTTTAGTTTTAAATAATTATTAATCTCAATGTCTCGATTTACGCTGGCGAAGCTTTTTGCTGTTATTTTTTCAATTTTTATACTGACAAATCTTTCTTTCTCGCAGGATTCCACAAAAGTACATCTTACGGGGAAAGTAACTTCCGATAAGAAAGACATTCTCTCCAATATTTTAATTTCCATAAAAAATTCCGATACTCATGAATCATTTACTGCCTTTACAAATGAAGAGGGTAAATATTTTTTTGATTTACATGAAGGGACTTATTCCATTACGATTGAACGGATGGGATATGCAAAGTACATAAGTTCAACCTCTGTTTTTAATGAACTTGAAAACATTGCTGATATAATTCTTTTTGAAAAAACGCAGTACACTACTCCTCAGATTGATGTTGAAGCTGAGTTCAGGCAGAAACAGGAAGACCTGCGGACAAGTATGTATAACGTGCTGCCGAAAGAAGTAAAGATGCTGCCCGGAGCGATTGAAGATGTGATGCGTTCGTTGAAATCTTTACCGGGAGTTACTGCTCCTAATGATTTCACTTCGCAGCTAATTGTGCGCGGCTCGGGTCCCGATGAAAATTTAATTGTGATGGATGATGTTGAAATTTTTAATCCTTACAGATTGTACGGACTAGTAAGTATGTTCAATCCCGAAACGCTTCAGGATATTACCCTTGTTACGGGTGGATTCCCTGCAAAGTATGGCGATAGACTTTCCGCTGTGCTTGATGTAAATAATAAAGAGGGGATTCGCGACAGACCGTTCAGCATGATTACCAACGTAAATATTGCCAGCGCAAACTTAATTGCTCAGGGTAAAAATTTATTTAATATTCCCGGCTCGTGGATTGTTTCATCGCGCAGAACATATTACGATTTAATACTCGGTCCTTTTGCAAAAAAAGCGGGACTTATTACCGATGATTCTTCACTTCCAAATTTCAAAGATTTACAATTTAAGTTTGCATTCGGTCCGTTTCAAGAAAGTAAATTTTTAATCAACGGAGTTTTTTCTTCCGACGGAGTTGATGTTATACCGGGTTCGGACCGTTCATCACCTGATAGCGTAGTAGCAAAAGATGTTACGGTGAATAATGTGCTTTCTGCCTCGTGGTTATTTCTCCCCAACTCAAATTTTTTATCGAAGACAACTATATCGTGGTATAAAAACTCAGGCGATAATAATTTTGAAGGCGATATACTTGATCCGTTAATTGATAAAGAAGGATTAACACCCGGGCAGCGCGACAGTCTGAAAGCAATCGGCGCTCTCCTTGGATTTAAATTTGATTCGAAATATAATTTCAGAAAATATTCTATTGTAAATAAAAGCACTTTGTTCGTCGGGAAGAATTATTATGAGTTCGGCGCAGGTCTGGATTTAATAAGAACGGATTTAACCTACACATTAAACCTCGATGAAAATTTTAAAAATTATATAAGAAGTTTACCAAACTCACAGGGAATACTTGACGATTTTAATATACAAGGTAAAGATAATCTGCGGGCAAGTGTTTACGGCCAGGGGAGATTTAAAGCAGGCGATAAAATTTATTATCAGCCATCGCTGCGCGTTGATTATTATTCATTTTTAAATAAGACATATCTATCTCCACGATTTAATATGGGATATGCAATTGACGGTGTAACCACAATTCGTTCATCAGTCGGACTTTACTATCAATCACCGGGCTATGAAAAGTTAGTTGATAGCCAGACGTTTTATGATTTAACTGGTTCGGCAGGCGATAATTTAAAAGCGGAGCGTTCCGTGCACTTTGTACTCGGCATTGACCGCTGGCTTAACAATGAATGGAATGCAAAAGTTGAAGGTTATTATAAAAAGTTTGACGACTTAATTACACAGCAGAGAGTTAAAAATTATCGATACGAATTTACAATTGCTGACCCGACAATAACAGACCCTGCTTACATAGGGGACCCTGCAAACTGGATACGCTCCTCAACTAAACTGGCATACGATTCGGCAACTACTACTCCAATAAACGGAGTTACAGGTAATGCATACGGAATTGAATTCAGTCTTGAAAAAAAATATACGGGACCGAACTCAAAATTTTCGGGATGGATAAATTATTCGTATTCATTTGCGAACAGAACTCGCGACGGACTGGAACTACCCTTCCGATTTGACCAGCGGCATGTTGTAAACATTGTGGGTAATTACAGATTCAATAAAACGTTTGAACTCGGCGCGAGATGGACTTACGCTTCGAATTTTCCGTACACTCCTCCTATAGGAATTACGCCGCGTGTGAATCGCGATAGTTTAGTAGTAAATCCTTTTACTCAGCAGGTAATTTTTAATCTTGATTACGGCGATGATGCAAACCGACTTTCGCAGGTAAAGCCTGCATATCACAGACTTGATGTCCGCTTCAGCGCATATACAAAATTCTGGAATGCCGACTGGGTGTTTTATATAGATGTGATAAATGCTTATAATAGAAAAAATGTTATAGGCTATGACTACGATTTATCGAAGGACTTTGAAATAAAAAGAAATACAATCGGTATGTTTCCGATTTTGCCGACGATAGGCATTAATGCGCATTTTTAAAATGCATGGGTGGGGCTCCCCGGCGCGAAGCGCCGGAAAACAAATAGTGTGAATCCGTATAAAAACGGATTCACACTATTTGTTTAGTCCCGATTTTATCGGGACGGAGCCCCACATTTACGCCTAATATGAAAAAAATGTCATTTTTTTGTAAAATGACGGCAAAATCAATTGAATTACTATAAAAATCTGCGTATTTTTGTAAATATCAGTAAAAATTGAATATTTGTGTATTCGCATCAGGTAAGGGTTCAAATTTTTTATCAATTTTAAATTCGATAGAAAAAAAAGAATTATCATCTGAAGTTATTGCATTTGTAACGGATAGAAAAAATTGCGGCGCAGAAAAAATTGCTAAAGAAAAAAATATAAAAACTTTTTCTTTCAACGCACCTGATTTAATTACTTCTCTAAAAAATTTACAGATAGATTTTATTGTTCTCGCAGGTTTTTTAAAAAAACTTGACACGGATTTTATTAATGCTTTCCAAAGTAAAGTTGATAATAAAATTGAAAACAAAATTATAAATATTCACCCTGCATTACTTCCTTCTTATGGGGGAGCGGGTATGTACGGTATGAATATCCACAAAGCAGTAATCAGTAATAAAGAAAAATTTTCCGGTATCACAATTCATTTTGTAAATGAAAATTACGATGAAGGAAAAATAATTTTTCAGAAAAAAATTGATGTAAATGAAAGTGATGATGAAAATAGTTTAGCTGAAAAGATTCACAAGCTCGAGCACGAATGTTATCCATTCGTAATAAAAAAATTCGAAGAGGATAAAATAAAAATTATTAACAACAAAGTAGAAATACTTAATTAGAAAAAATTGGCTGTAGTTATAAAAAGAGCTATACTAAGTGTTTACGATAAAGAAGGAATTGTTGACTTTGCGCGCGCGCTGAATGAAAAGGGAATCGAGATTATTTCTACGGGCGGGACATATGCATTGCTCCAAAATGAAAATATTCCTATAAAGAGCGTTGCAGAGGTAACTGAATTTCCGGAAATACTGAACGGTAGAGTAAAAACTCTTCACCCTTCGATAGCCGGAGCGATTTTGATAGATAAAAGCAATCCCGAGCATCTTGCAGAATTAAAGAAGCATAATATCAAGCCGATTGATTTAGTTGTTGTGAATTTATACCCGTTCAAGGAAACAGTTGCAAAGGGCTCCGATGAAGCAAAGATTATCGAAGAAATAGATATCGGCGGAGTAACATTAATCCGCGAAGCAGCAAAAAATTTTAAATGTGTCAATGTTTTAGTTTCTCAGAGCCAGTATAAAGATTATTTGAGTGAACTTAATTCAACTTCAAATAATATTTCTTCTGATTACTCAAAAAAGCTGGCTGCAAAGGCATTTGATATAATTGCTGAATACGATACGGAGATTAGAAATTATTTTAACGGCGATTCATCTGATAAGAAAGATGTTCACAAGGATATTGAATTGCGAAATTCTGTACCATTACGATACGGCGAGAATCCGCATCAAGAAGCTTTTCTTTACAAAGATGATTTTGATGTAATCTTTAAAGTCCTTCACGGAAAAGAATTATCGTATAATAATTTACTCGATACAAATTTTGCATACGAGTTTATCTGTGAATTTAAAAATGAAGGTCCCGCTTGTATAATTGTTAAGCATGGTAATCCTTCAGGAGTAGCAATCGGAGATTCATTACTTGATGCATACAAAAAAACGTTTGCAACTGATACTGTTTCGCCTTTCGGCGGAATAATTATTTTTAATAAGAAGCTTGATTTTGAAACAGCAGAGGAAGTAGATAAATTATTTTCTGAAATAGTTCTCGCTCCTGAGTTTGATGAGAAGGCATTAGAGTTATTATTGAAAAAGAAAAACAGACGTCTTATTCAATTTAATTTTTCAAATTCACATAACTATGAATTGAAAAAAATTGCAGGTGGATATTTGTATCAGACAAGAGATAACGTTACAGTTACAAAAGAGAATTTGAAAGTTGTTACTGAGAAGCAGTTAGATGCGAACGATATTGAAGACGTAATTTTTGCGAACAAAGTTGTAAAGTACACGAAGTCTAACGCAGTAGATTTTATAAAGAATAAAAGAACACTGGGTATAGGAGCAGGGCAGCCTACACGAATCGATTCGACGAAGAGTGCAGTTTCAAAAGCTAAGGAGTTCAATAATAACTTAGTAGGCAGCATAGCGGCATCGGATGCTTTTTTTCCGTTTGCAGACGGTTTGCTAGAGCTTGCTAAAGCAGGAGCGAAGATAATCGTTCAGCCGGGCGGCTCAGTTAGAGATGATGAAGTTATTAAAGCAGCGAATGAAAATAATATCACAATGATTTTTACAGGTATTAGACATTTTAAGCATTAAAAAATTAGTTCACCAAGTAACATCTTATATTCAGTGAAAGCACAATGAATACAATAAGAATTTTGAAATCTAAACAAAGAAATTTATGCAAAACCAAAGATTAATTCAGTCAAAGAGTTTCGTAACAAGAAATGATGTAATGCGTTTCGCTAAGAAGAATGTGAAAGCTGTTCCTAAGAAAGCTGATACCATTGAAAAAAATGCGAAAGAGAATGAAGAGATGACTAACAAGAAAGTAATAGCAGAATAAATTTTCAAAATATAAAGTATTAAGTAATAATTTTACCGTTACAACCCCGGAGCATTACGAGTGTGCAAAATACTCGCTCCTGTGCTTCAGCGTTGGAACGACAAACACATTAAAAATTTTTTTATAATTTTATTTTAGATTAAGGAAGAAACAAATGGCGTTACTCGGAATGTTTTCCAATGATATTGCAATTGATTTAGGAACAGCGAATACTCTTATTTATGTTAAAGGAAAAGGCATCGTGCTTAACGAGCCTTCGATTGTAACTTACGACGTAAGCTCAAGAAAAATTGTTGCCATCGGAGAAGAATCGAAAAAAATGATGGGAAGAGTTCACAAAGAACTTTCCACAATCCGCCCTATGAAAGACGGTGTTATCGCCGACTTTGAAATGGCTGAAGGAATGATAAAAGCATTCATCAAAAAAATAAGTTCTAACTGGATGCCTGCAAAGCGTATCGTCATCTGCGTTCCTTCGGGAATAACAGAGGTAGAAAAACGCGCAGTGCGTGATACTGCCGAACATGCCGGAGCCAAGGAAGTTTATCTTATTTCCGAACCTATGGCTGCTGCTATCGGTATCGGACTTGACGTTATGGCTCCCTATGGAAATATGATTGTTGATATCGGCGGCGGTACAACTGAGATTGCAGTTATTGCTCTTTCGGGTATGCCGACAAATTATTCAATAAGAACTGCAGGCGATGAACTAACAGAAGCAATCGTAAGATTTTTCAGAAGCAACCACAACATTCTCATAGGAGAAAGAATGGCAGAAGAAATAAAATGCCAGGTTGGCTCTGTAATGCCTCTTGAAGAAGAAGTTATCATTGAAGTAAAAGGAC
>JBBRQV010000173.1:0-6397 GCA_038225955.1 Ignavibacteria bacterium
AGTTAAGTGCACCAAAACGATGATCTATCCTGAAGTCAAGAATACCCTTCCCTACATTCTCTACGCTATGGCCATTTATGACACGGGTACTTTTAAAGGTGGCTATTACATATTGTTTTGGCGCTTTTACCGTTGACTGCGAAGAATCAAGCAAAGCATTTATGTCATTCGTCAAACTATCAGTAGCCTGGGCAAACACCGGGACAGTAAACCCTGAAAGGAAAAGATACAGTAAAAGTTTTTTCATCTAATTATAATTAATTATTTGGATAAATTGAGGATGCGCAAGATTGTCAGGATCAAAAACAATTATCGCTTCATGCTTACGCTTAAAATTTACAATTGCGAGATTGATGGATTTAACTTTTGAGCCCAGTTTTTCAGAAGGGTTAAGTATTACAACTTTATCGCTATCGAAGTTCAGATTGCTCACATCACATTGGTCTGCAACCAGATAAATTATGTAATTTTCGTATTTTTGTTTCAGGATGGAATCTACACAAGGAATTGCAACATTGATGTCTTTATATGCAGTTATTACCGCTGCAAAATCATATTTTTTATCGAAATTTTTCTTTAGTTTTTGGCGCGGGACGAGAAGTGAAAAAAATAAATTAAAAAAAGGAAGCAGAAGAAAAAAAATCAGAAATAATTGGACAGCTAATAATATAATTTGTAATAAGTTCAATCTGTAGTAACATTTAGTTCGGAGTTGAATATCTCAATAGCTGTGAATTATTTTTTCTTAATTCTGAGAGGTTCACCATACACCTGCTCAAGATTATCCATAGTTACTTTATTAAGTACAGAACCGACAAACTTTGCTTCAATTTTCTTAATGAAAGTAATCGAATTTCTATCTGCTTCATCAACTGTGTTCAGAGCAGAGAACACCGCTGTAAACTTATCAACATATGTGATTAATTCCTTTGAGTCAGAATATTTATTAAAAGAAGTTCCTTCAAGGAAAACATAATCATAACTATCACGACACTCATTTATTTTTTTAGAAATCATATCTGTAGGCGCAACTTCATTTACCGAGTACATTCCGCCTTTGCAGCCGATAATATCAATATTAGCAACTGATGTATCCGTCACTGCATTTTGAAGTGATAAATCACCGCGAAGATAGCTTTCAAGATTAGCATCAGCCTTAAACATTTTTGTAAGTGTGTTATTCTTAAAGTTGGAATCCATAATAAGAACTTTTTTCCCTGTGATTGCAAACGAATATGCAAGACATGAAATGATTAACGACTTCCCCTCACCTGCGCGAGTACTTGTGAACAAAAGTGTTTTGTCAGAACTCATTCTTTCGGCAAGCTCGTAACGAATAATTCTTAATAGTTCTTTAAACGTCTCAGACTTTAAATCGTATTTAGCTGTGCTCTCATTGAAGATGGAATTTAAATCAATTTTCCCCTCCTCGAGAAGATTGAGATATCCAAGTAAACTAAGTCCGGTATATTTTATAAATTGTTTCGGGTCTTTAATTGTTACATCAAGATATTCGAGAACGAAAATTACAACAACGCAGAGAATAAAACTTATAAACCCTGCCATTATAATTAGCAAAATCTTTTTTGATGCTTCGGGGGGCCCGGGAATACCAAACTCAATTTGTTTTAGCGTTCCCTTTGCGACGTTATCAATTCTTGCAAGATTTAATTTATTCAGAACTAAAAGATATACATCTGCGGCTACTGTTATTTCTCTTTCAAGAGCAGAAATAGATGCTTCAATCGGAGCAAAGCTTACCACTATCTGTCTCAATCGTGAAAGCTCTTTATCCATAGATTCAACGGAATATTTTGCAACAACCAGGTCTAATTCATAATCAATTTTCTTGGTAACAAGTTCTTGCTTAGGTACATCCGGATTATACAAAAATTCATCTGCAGATTTTTTTATTTCGTTATCCAGATTACCCTTTAATACTTTTAGCGAATCATTAATTTCTTTCGGTGATAATCCTTTGGAAATTAATTGATTTGAATAATCAGTTACATGCTGCTTCATCTCCGCAATTTTTTTTGCATACGGAGTATTACCTGCTTGAAGATATTTTTTTTCTTTGTCAGTGAACCTGTTGTCGATATCTTTTACTGCTTTACCTGATGAATTTATTTTTTTATTTTCAGCCTCACGGGAAAGCTCTAAATCAGAGATCTGGTTTACGAGAGATTTTGTCTGCTCATAAATATTTATAACTCCGTTTGACTGCTTATAGGTTTTTAAAGCGTTAACTTTTTCATCTAATTCTTTTTTCTTTTGCTCGGCAAGCTCGGCATAATACGCAACAGATGCATCTGCTTTTTGAGATGAAGATGTATCGTAGTATTTTAAAAACGCTTCAGTGACTGAGTTGACTACTAATGCACTTAAATAAGGATTTTCAGAATCATAGGCTATCTGTATAAAATCACTTGAACCTAATCTTTCAACTTTCAATTTTTTAAGGATATTTACTTCGTCATATCCGCAGTTTTCAATCAGTTGCATCATTCCGCGTTCATCGTCATTCTGAAAATCAAGAGATTTCATTGAATCTAAATGCTGCTGTATTATTTCTTTTGCATGCAGCCTTGCCTGGGTGCTCAAACTGGATAAAATTTTGGATTTTTTCGCAAATGGATTTGCATCAGATAAATCATGAAGCATTAATTTGTAAGATACTAAATCCATCACCTGTTTGGATTTTATTACTTCAATCAGGTTACTGAATTTCACGGCAACATTGTCAAATGAAAATCCGCCCTTATCACCTTCGCTGATTGAAATTTTATTTTCCTGGGTAATGCCAGTAGCTAGCTGTGCCTGAGACTTGTAAACTTCAGGAATATTCTTAGTAAGAAAATAAGAAATTACTATTGCAATAACCGGAACGATCAAGAGCAATAGTTTTCTTCTGCGTAAAACTTTTATGAAAGCTAAAAAATCCATTTATTTAATATCTTCAAGTTTAATTCCAACAAGCTGTTCTAAATTAGCTTTATTAAATTGAACATCCATTTCTGCGACTGCTTGTCTCTCAAGATTATCGGTGTAAGTTCGCAATGACCTATCATATTCCTCTAAGCCTACTTGCCCCGATTCATATTTGTATTTAACTAATGTTAAACTTGTTTGAGCATCATTAACAGCCTGAGTTCTTATTTTCATTAAATTAATATTACCAAGATAGTAAGCATATCTTTTAGATACTTCACTTCTTATATAAAGCTTCTGCTGAATAACTCCCAGTTTTGCACGCTCCACATAAAATCTTCCCTGAGAAATTTTACTCGGAGTAGTAAAAATAGAACCGATATTAATACTTATTCCAATTCCGAACTTCGGGAGAGATGAGTTATCATTGGGACTCGTCGTTGTACCGGGCTGCGGATTATATTGATATGTTAAATTCAGATTATCCAGCCACGACCATTTTCTTTGGAATAAATCTTCTTCAGCGATATCAACTAAATACCGGTTTGCAAGATTATCAGGATAATTCTGCCATGCTATATAAATAAGCTTTTCAAGATAATCTGTTGTATCAGGATTTTGTGCAATAATTTTATTTGTATCGAGCAAATTCTTCGGCTGCGAATTCTGCGCCTCTGATAAACCGAAAAATGAAAAAAATAAAATTACAGCTATGAAGTATTTAATCATTCAATAAAAATCAGAATTTATTTGTTAACTACTTTAGTAAAGTATTCGTAAGTAATTTTCAAGCCCTCTTCTCTGCACACTTTTGGTTCCCATCCAAGAATTTCTCTTGCCTTAGTAATATCCGGCTTGCGCTGCTTTGGGTCATCTACAGGTAGCGGTTCATAAACTATTTTTTGCTTTGAACCTGTAAGCTTTATTATTTCCTCGGCAAATTGTTTGATAGTAATTTCAACAGGATTACCGATATTAACCGGGGATGAATAATCGCTTAACAGCAATCTGTAAATGCCGTCAACCAAATCACTAACGTAACAAAATGAGCGAGTCTGTGAGCCGTCTCCAAACACAGTGATATTCTCACCTCTTAATGCCTGTCCGATAAATGCAGGAAGCGCTCTTCCGTCATTAAGTCTCATTCTCGGTCCGTATGTATTGAAAATTCTAATTATTCTTGTTTCAACTTTGTGATAAGTATGGTATGCCATTGTTATCGCTTCCATGAATCTTTTTGCTTCGTCATAAACTCCGCGAGGTCCGACAGGGTTAACATTACCCCAATACTCTTCTTTTTGAGGATGCACTTCCGGATCCCCATAAATTTCTGAAGTAGAAGCAACAAGAATTCTTGCTCCTTTCTCTTTTGCCAGTCCTAATGCATTGTGAGTACCCAATGAACCAACCTTCAAGGTTTGGATTGGAATTTTCAAATAATCTATAGGACTTGCAGGTGATGCAAAGTGCAGAATGTAATCAAGTTTTCCGGGGACGTGAATAAATTTTGTAACGTCATGATGATAAAATTCAAATTCCTTTAATGGAAATAAATGTTGAATGTTATCTAATGAACCTGTGCTTAAATTATCCATAGCAAGAACATGGTAACCCTCTTTGATAAATCTATCACACAGATGTGAGCCTAAAAATCCTGCGCCACCCGTTATTAAAATTCGTTTTTTATCACTCATTTTATTGCCTGCCTTCCGATGCTATAATATGTGAAACCTAGTTCCTTCATTTTTTCAGGTGTGAAAATATTTCTTCCGTCAAATATTACAGGTTCTTTTAGTTTTTCTTTTAAGATATCGAAATCAGGAGTTCTGAATTCATTCCATTCTGTAAACACTAATAATGCATCCGCATTATGAAGTGTCTCATATTCACCGACAGCATAAGTTATAGTATCTTTTAAATAAAATTTAGAAGTATCAATTGCAGCAGGGTCATAAGCGCTGACAGTTGCACCAAGTTTCAGCAGTTCGTTTATAATTATAACCGCAGGAGCTTCACGCATATCATCTGTATTCGGTTTGAAAGCAAGTCCCCAAACAGCAAAATGTTTACCCTTAATATCGCCGCCGTAATGAGATATTATTTTAGAAACAAGTACGGTTTTTTGAAGGTGATTTACCCTGTTAACTTCGGTTAAGATAGTCATTTCCGACTTATATTCCAAAGAAGTATTTATTAAAGCGTTAACATCTTTCGGAAAGCAAGAGCCGCCATATCCTATACCTGCAAATAGAAATCTTTTACCTATTCTTGCATCAGAACCAATACCTTTTCTTACTAAATCAATATTAGCTCCAACAGCTTCACAGAAATTTGCTAATTGATTCATATATGTAATTCTCATTGCCAGATAAGAGTTACCCGCATACTTTGTAACCTCTGCACTCGCAGTATCCATTTCTATTATAGGATTTCCTTGTCTCACAAAGGGTTCGTAAAGGGTCTTCATTATATCCAAAGCCTTCTGGTCTTCTGCTCCGATAACAATTCTATCCGGCTTCATAAAATCTTCGACTGCAAATCCTTCGCGTAAGAATTCCGGATTTGAAACAATGTCAAAATTAAATTTACCGTGCTTAGAAATAGCATCTTTTACTCTTTGTGCAGTTCCTACTGGAACGGTGCTTTTATTTACAAATACTTTATATTCTGTAACCTTGTTTTCTTTTAGTATTTTCCCAATATCATCAGCAACACCTAGTACATATTTCAAATCGGCAGAGCCGTCCTCGCCCATTGGAGTAGGAAGGCATAGAAAAATAACTTCCGAATTTAAAACTGCGTTCTTTAAATCATCTGTAAAAGAAAGTCTTTTCTTTGCAATATTTCTGTAGAAAATAATTTCAAGACCCGGTTCATATATAGGAACTTCACCATTTTTTAATTTAGCAAGTTTTTCCGGATGATTATCCACACATATAACCTGAATTCCCATTTCAGCAAAACATGTTCCTGATACCAAGCCGACGTATCCTGTTCCAACTACTGCAACATTCATTTTATATCTCCTTTATAATTTATTATATTTTGTAAGGCGAAATATGCCATATATCACTTGCGTATTCCGAAATTGTTCTGTCACTTGAAAATTTTCCTATTCTCGCGACGTTTAAAATTGATTTTTTATTCCAAGCCTTTTTATCCAAATAAGTCTGCTCCACTAAAAGCTGAGTACTTATATAGTTCTCAAAATCTGCCAGCAAGAAATAATTATCAACATGAAGTAAATCGTCAATTATCGGTTGAAAAACTCCGGGTTCACTTTTGTTGAATACATTATACTGAATCATATTCAGTATCTTTTGTAGGTTTTCACTTTTGTCATAATAATCTTTCGGCTTGTAACCTGTTTCTTTCATGTAAGCCACTTCATCAGCTTTTAATCCAAATATAAAAATATTATCATCACCCACTTCCTCCAGAATTTCAACATTTGCCCCGTCAAGAG
>JBBRQV010000174.1:0-6374 GCA_038225955.1 Ignavibacteria bacterium
ATCATATGATACTTGGAAAGAAAGATGAAAAAAATCTTATCTCAAGCTCGAAAGGAATTGTTCAGGTTTGCTCTGATTGTCATAACTCTTTATCTATAACAGGTAAAAATGATATGAGGGCAGATAGAGTGGATTCGTACAACGAAAGTATACATGGAATATTTATAGAACTGGGAAACACAAAAGCTGCAAACTGCTCAAGCTGTCATAGTAATCATAATATAAGAAAAGAGGATGACCCTCAATCAAGTGTTAACCCTGCAAATATTCGTATTACATGCGGGCAAAAAGGATGTCATCCGGATGCAAGCGTGAATCCGAATTTTGTAAGTGGGAAAATCCATTTAGATATATCAAATCCTGATTCGGGTATTATTCACTACATAAGCCTTATGTTTAAAATTTTTACATATTCAACATTGGGAGGACTTTTATTATATATGCTTTTTGATTTGAGAATGAGAATTAAAGAGAAGAGAAAAATTAAAACCAAATCTGATGAGTAGCGTTGAAAAAAAATATCGCCGTTTCAGTGTGAGTGTGATGATTCAGCATCTGATTTTGACAATTGCTACGCTCTTGTTAATTGTAACAGGGCTTCCGTTGAAATTTTTTACTGCAGGATGGGCAATATTTATTATTAATATATTAGGCGGAACAGGTAAAGCAAGAGAACTTCATCACCTTGCTGCTTTGATGTTAATAGTGGTAGGATTGGTTCATTTATTTTACATTATATTTACTAAAAAGGGAAGAAAAGATTTTAAAGATTTTATACCCGTAAAGAAAGATTTTTTTGATTTAAAAAATCAGATTTTATATCTGCTCGGTAAAAGAGAAAAGGGTGCAAAGTTTGACAGATTCAGCTACATAGAAAAATTCGATTACTGGGCTGTGTACTGGGGATTTGTCATTATGATTGGCTCAGGTTTAGTTATGTGGCTTTACCAGGCAAAACTGAATCCGCTTTTTATTGGTGAGATAAAATTAAATTTTCTGCCTGACTTTACTAACTACTATATTCACGCAATATCGAGAGAGTTGCACAGTGATGAAGCATTGCTTGCGACGCTTGCAATTATCGGATGGCACTTTTACAATGTAATATTTAACCCGGATGTTTTTCCGGTTAACAAAAGTATTTTCACAGGGACTATGAATAAGGAAGAAATGGAAAGGGACCATGCATTTGAGCTTGAAAAAATTGAAGGAAAGGAAAGCGAATCAGTAGTTGAATCGGAAATAAATTCTGATCAAGATAAATCAGAGGCTATATCAGAAAACATTGAAGAAAAAAAGCAATCTGAAGAAATAGTAAAACCAATTATAACTCAAGAAATAAAAAATGATGCAAACAGCATTAGTAACGAAAATACAGATCCAAAATTAGATTCTGAACACTAAGAAAAATAAAATTAAATAATATCAAAAATAATCTTATGAGTAAAACAAAAATCTACACGCTGCTATTAACTGCCGCATTACTTGCATCGTTAACAGCATATTCATTTATCTTTGCAGAGCATCCTTCAGATACTCCAAAATATGTTGGGGCGGAGAAATGCGCAGGCGCATGCCATAAATCAGAATCACAAGGTAATCAATTGGAAATATGGAAAGGTACAAAGCACTCCAAAGCATACGAAACGCTGACCACTCCCAAAGCAGATAGTCTTGCTAAGCTAAAAGGATTAACTACTGCTGCTGTTGAATCCCCTGAGTGTTTAAAATGTCACACAGTGCAATCTGATGCATCTTCCTTTACTGAAACGTTTAATATAAAAGATGGTGTTCAGTGTGAAACCTGTCATGGTCCGGGCTCTGAATACAAAACAATATCAATAATGAAAGACAGGGATAAAGCAACTGCGAATGGGTTGATAATTCATACTGAAAAAGAATTATTCTGTGTAAAGTGCCACAACTCTGAAAGCCCGACATTTACAGGTTTTGACTATGCAACGTATTGGCCAAAAATTCAACACATGAGACCGGCTAAATAAATTTTACTAAAATTTTGTATTCGCAGGAAAATTCAAAATTTAATAATTATTAACTCACAAAAACAATAATGAAAAAATATTTCTCAATACTAATTCTTATATTATTTATTTTTGCAGGCTGTGCAAAGATGGAAGAAAAAAAATCTCCTACTACTCAAAACAAACCTACAGGTGAAATTCCACCATCAGGTCAGTTGCCTCCCGGACATCCGCCGATAGATGGTACAAACGGAACTAATAAAACACAGACAGATGCAACTTCTACTGATTCAGATAAAGATATGGTAGGAAAAGTAAAAAAAGATGCAGATGATGCCAATGCGAAATATGATAAAGATAAATCCGATGGAAATAAAAAAGCTGTAATTGAAAAAAACCTTACTGCAGGAAATTATCTGATGTTTGAAGCAAACATTCCCCCTAAAGAAAAATATCGTCCTGCTTTAAAATATTACAGAAATGTTATAGCAGTTGACCCTAAAAATCAGGAAGCAATTGCGAACAAAGATAAAATTGAAGAAATTTATACTCAGATGGGAATGCCAATTCCACAATAAAAAATTAAAGGAGGAAGAATAATATTATGTCAAAGCAAGCAAGAATAATCGTAGGAATAGTTATCGTTGTTGTATTTCTTGTTGTCGGATTTATGTCGTTTATGGACAGTAAAATTGAATACGTAAACTTCACAGAAGCTCAAAGCCGTCAGAGAACCGTGGAAGTAAAAGGGCAATGGGTAAAAAATAAGGATTCAAAATTTGATGTCGGGACTAATCAGTTTACATTCTATATGAAAGATGATAATGCAACTGAAATGAAAGTTGTGTTCGATGGCGCCAAACCAAATAATTTTGAAGTCGCTGAAGCAGTCGTAGTAAAAGGAAAAGTAAAAGGTGATTACTTCGCAGCAAAAGATATTTTAACAAAATGCCCTTCTAAGTATGAGGCAAAAGGTACTGATGTAAAAAATTAATTTACGTTAGAATTAATGTTACAGAACTAAACTCATTATTATGATAGGTAAAATTTTAATATACGCGGCATTTTTGGCGTCCATACTTTCCGTGGTGACCTTCTTTATTGTCCATCTCGGAAAAGAAAAATATATAAAGTTCGGAAGATTATTTTTTCATATTACAGCTATAAGCATAATTTCCGCAGCCATTTATATGATGTACATGATTCTGAATCATCACTACGAATTTGCGTATATATGGGAACACAGCAATAGCGAGCTTCAACTGCCTTTATTAATTTCTACATTCTACGCAGGACAAGAGGGAAGTTTTATGCTATGGACTTTCATGACGGCTGTCATAGGAGTTTTCCTTCTGAATTATGTTTCAAAAGGGGACAGGCTCGAGCCGCAGGTAATGTCTGTTTACGGATTAATCATCGCCTTCCTGACATTTATCTTAATTTTGAAATCTCCATTTTTATATGTCTGGGAAAAATGGCCGGGTGATGTTGAATTTGGTTATATCCCGGATAAAGGAAAAGGGCTGAACCCTCTTCTCCAAAATTTTTGGATGTCAATTCATCCTCCGACATTATTCACGGGATTTTCTTCGCTTGCAGTCCCGTTCTGTTTTGCAATAGCAACGCTTATGAAAAACAGATACAATGATTGGATTAAATTTTCTCTCCCATGGCTTTTATTTTCAGGCGGTGTATTAGGATTAGGAATAATGATGGGCGGCTATTGGGCTTACGGAGTACTCGGATGGGGCGGTTACTGGGCATGGGACCCGGTTGAAAACTCCTCCTTCATTCCCTGGATTGTTACTGTTGCGGCCATTCATACAATGGTAGCACAGAAAAGAACTGGGGGCTATAAAAAAACAAATCTAATTCTTTGCATACTTACATTTCTTTTAGTTTTATACTCTACATTTTTAACCAGAAGCGGTGTACTTGGAGATTCTTCCGTTCACTCCTTTGTTGATCCGGGAAATGAAGTTTATATAGCTCTCGTTGCTTTCATAAGTCTATTCATTTTAATAGCAACCGGAGCAATAATTTACAGATATAAAGAATTGAAAGCTTTAAATCTTCAGCCAAACAAACTTTTATCAAGGGAATCATCTTTATTCCTAGGCACAATAACATTATGCGCTGCAGCTATAGTGATAACTGCCGGAACAAGCTGGCCTATAATTTCTAAAGGTTCAGTTGATGGAGCTTTTTATAATAAAATGAATCTACCCATTGCAATCATGATTGCATTCATTAACGGAATTGGTTTATTATTGAAATGGAAAAATACTCCGGAGAAACAATTTTTTAAAAGCTTAATTTTTCCGTTATCCTTAGCATTAGCTGTTACATTAGGTTTGGTATATATCGGTGTGCAGGACTTTCTAATAGCATTATTGGCACTTGCAGCACTATTTACTTTCTTTATTAATGCCGAAATAGCGGTTAACATAATTAGAAAAAACAGAGGGCAGGCAGGAGCTTATATAGCGCATATTGGTATTGCCTTAGTTTTTCTCGGAATTATAGGCTCGTCAAAGTACAGCAAAGAAGAAAACGTTTCTCTTCAGCTAAATAAGCCCACTCTTGTATCTTCACTGGGATATACACTTACTTACGTTGGTGCTGAGCCTTTTGAAGACCCGAATAATAAGACCGATACGAAGTATCATTTCAATGTAATAGTTGAAAAAGACGGCAAGCAAATGACTATGCAGCCGATAATGTATTTCAGTCAGTTCTCAAACGGAATCATGAAGAATCCTGACATTGCTAATTTCCCAACGAAAGATTTATATCTTTCACCTATGGGGCTTGAGCAGCCGTCACAGTTTGATGAAAAGGATGTGCATGAAATAAAAAAAGGCGGAGAAATAAAAGTTGGTGATATGAAAGTTCAATTTATTGATTTTGATTTCGGAGGCATTGAGCAGGGAGGAAAAGAGATGCAGTCAGGGAATTTTACAATAGGTGCAACTTTAAAAATTACCGACAGTAAATTTACCGAAACTATTTCTCCTAAAGCAAAATATACGGACAATAATCCTGAATATATTCCTGCAGCGATGACAGATAATTCAAATTATGAATTTTATTTCACAAAGATGAACGTACAAGGAACAGACGGTGCAAGTGCATCCATTGTTGTTGTAGATAAGAGAAATCCAAAAACCGAAGGAGTTAAGGAGGAAACTTTAGTATTAACGGCTTCCATAAAACCATTCATAAATGTTCTGTGGATTGGAACTGTTGTGCTTGTGTTCGGCTTCGTTGTCTCAATTTTCAGAAGAAGAAAAGAATTGCGCAGCTAGCTATTGGTTAAAATTTAGTTATATATTGTTGAAAGGTTTCTTGATTATTCACGAACTTTTTTTGTTTTATACTTGGTGGTCGTCACTTTTAATGAGTGACGACATTTTAAATTTACTTCAGTTTTTCCATTTTTCTCAATAGATACACAACGTGGTAATATTCTTCCTTCTTTTGATTCTTTATAGAGCATCACAACCATTTTAATTCCCTGCTCTTCGCATTTAATTATTCCGGTAAAATATTTTAGTGCATCGGGTACAAACATTTATACCCAAACTGTCATAAAGCTACTCAAATTAAGCACATTAAAATTTTTACAATTTGACATAAGTCAAAGGAGAAATCAAAAACAATTGTTATTTTTAATTAGCAAAATAAACTACATAAAATTAAAATGAAAAAGTTTATTAAATATATTGTAACGATTTTAATCTTTACTGCTCAGAATCTGTTTGCGCAAAGCGTTACCGCTGAGAAAGGAATGGATCTTGATGTTTACGCTACATGGTTTGCAGTAGGATTTTTTGTAATAACGTTTATTATGGTTGGGGTTTTTCTGCGCAGTGCGTCAAATGAGCCGTTCCTTTCCGAAAGTGTAGAGCTTCCCTCTAAAGATTTGATGATAAAACATTTAACACCTGCATCAGGTAATTTACGCAATTTTTTACCCAGCTTAGTCCCGGAATTACAGAGTATAAGGTTTTTGTTTGCATCAGCTCTGATAATATATTCCGTTATACTGCTTTTATTAATAATTCAAAAATAAATTATTATGAAAAAATTAATTATAATGTTTCTCGCTATTACAGTCTTTTCAATATTATCTTTTAATCAAACATATTCCTGTCCTAAATGCAATGCGGACTTTAAACAGGAACTGCTGGATAAAAGAGCAAATACACTCGGAGGACAGGAGCTTCTCGAAGCTATAAAAAATCAGGACGGGGGGAACTCAGTTGTACTGCCGGTGAAATATATTAACAACGATGCTTCCGTTATTGATGATAACACGGAAATGATAACAGATGGCACGGCAGAAGATAATTCGATAGGTGCGTCTACTTTAATAAAAATATTTTTCAC
>JBBRQV010000175.1:0-6346 GCA_038225955.1 Ignavibacteria bacterium
CTTTTATTTCGTTCTTTTTGATTGTACTGATTTCAAATTCTATTCGGGCAAGATATTTAATCTTTGACGATAGAAAGATAACTATAAAAAACAGATTCGGACAAAGAGAGATTCCTTATAATGAAATCATAGGGATAAAATTATCGAGAGAAAAAAGAAGAGACCGTTCCGAAAAAAGCAATGTAAGATTAGTAAAATTAAAATTGGCAAACAGAAGAAGACTTTTAAGAATAAGATTAAGTGATTTCCAAAACGAAGCAAAACTGATTTCAGAATTTCAACAAATAAGAAATGGATTTCAAACAAAAATTTAATGATAGGACTATTCAAAAATATTAAGAAGGTACACTTCATAGGTATAGGGGGAATAGGAATGAGCGGGATTGCAGAATATCTCGCAAAAAATAATTTCACTGTATCGGGAAGTGATGCAAATACTTCTGATATTTCTGAAAGACTGAAAAATTTTGGAATCATGGTATACGAAGGACATAAAGCTGATTTCTTAAGTGATGATACAGAGCTTGTAGTTTACTCTGCTGCTGTGAAGGAAGATAATGCAGAATATAAAAAAGCAGTTTTATTAGGAATTCCTACTGTAAAAAGAGCGAAAGCATTAGGAGAGATTGTTAACAGTAAATTTTTAATTGCAGTAAGCGGAACGCATGGTAAGACGACAACGACATCAATGATTGCACAAATTCTGATTGATAATAATTTAGATCCGACTGTTTTTGTTGGTGGTAATCTTTCGTTTTTAGACGGCAGCTCTTCGAGAATAGGGAATAGCAATATTGCAGTTGTTGAAGCGGATGAATACGACAGAAGTTTTCTAACACTTGAAGCTGATGTAATAATTGTAAATAATATTGAAGCGGACCATCTTGATATTTATAAAGACCTTCAAGACATACAGGATAACTTTGTAAAATTCTGTAATCTATCGAAAGAAAATTGCAAAGTAATAATGAATGGTGATGATGAAAACGTCAGAGCAATCGCAGGGCAAATCGCAAGAAAGAAAATTTATTTTGGATTTGATGAAGAAAATGATTTTGTAATTGATAATATCACTTACTCTGAAAAAAACTGTTCATTTAAATTAAACGGAAATCAATTAAATCTTTCTGTTATCGGAAAGCATAATATGCTTAATTCATCAGCGGCATTTCTTGCAGCGAAGGAAACAGGATTGACTGATGAAGGAATTGCAAGTTCGCTGCAAACATTCGGTGGTGTGAAAAGAAGATTTGAGCTGAAGTTCCAAAACGGAATAAGAGTTTACGATGACTATGCGCATCACCCGACAGAAGTCAGGGCAACACTTGAAGCAGCGCGTTCGATTAATCTTGGAAGAATAATAACGGTGTTTCAACCGCATTTATACTCGAGAACGAAAGATTTTTATAAAGCATTCAGCGATGCATTTGCCGGAACGGATATTCTAATACTTGATAAAATTTATCCTGCAAGGGAATTGCCGATTGAAGGTGTAACAAGTGATTTAATTTTAAATGAGTTCAATAAAAATTATCCGAAAGAATCTTATTTATTCAATAAGAAATCGGAAATTTTAGAAAAGCTTGGTGAGATTGTAAGAGATAAAGACATTGTGATTTTTCAAGGAGCAGGAACCATAACAAGTTATTGTGATGAGTATGTAACAATGGTAAAAAATAAATATTGATTCATATAAAAAAATAATGGCAATATTTCGCAAATATAGATTTCTGAGTTTAATTTTCTTGATAATTCTTATCGTTGTCTCATCCGTTGTTCTTGCAAACAAATGGAAAGCAGATAGCAGATACGATAAGATTACGATTAAAGGAAATGTTTCTGTAACGCGCGATGAAATATTAGATATTGCCCGTCTCAGAGATACGATAGCATTTGATGATGAACTGAATCTGAAAATAATTCAGGATAGAATTTTAAGACATCCGGAAATTAAGAGAGCTTTTGTAAGCAAGCAGCCGCCTGATGAACTTGTAATTGAAATAATTGAAAAAAGACCGCTTGCAATTGTAAGCCTTGATAACGAAGTAAAGTTAATTGATGAAGAGCTTGAATTATTTACTTACAAGAATATAAAAAAGATATTTGATTTACCTGTGATAAGCGGATTGAAGCTGACACCTTCGGAAATTCAATCCTCAAAATTAAAAAGTGAAGAGATAAGAACTGCGATGTTTATAATAATGAATACATATAAGAAGAATAAAGTTTTGTATAACAGTATCTCTGAAATAAATTTCTCTGACCCGAATGCAATAGTAGTTTACACGAATGATGTTCCGTTCCCATGCTATCTGCCAAGAGAAGTTGAAAGCATTGCAAATAAAGATTACCAGAAGACAATACTAAACAGATTAATTTATCTGAACAATTATCTTACACAAATTTATCCTGATAACAGGAATAGAAAAATAAATTATCTTGATTTACGTTACTCGAATCAGATTGTAGTTAACTATCAATAAAAAATTATGTCGAAAAATACAAAATTATATATGGATGATGATATTGTTGTGGGGCTTGATGTCGGCACAACAAAGGTATGTGTTATTGTAGCAAGAATTGTTGGAGATAATAAAATCGATATTCTTGGCATTGGCAAAGCACCGTCTGATGGTCTTCATAGGGGAATCGTTGTAAATCCACAGAAGACAATTCTATCTATTAAAGCCGCGCTTGATGAAGCACGCATGACATCCGGTGTTGATATTACTTCAGTCTCAGTAGGTATTGCAGGGCATCATATAAGATGCATTCAGTCGAGCAGTATTATTGGAATAAATAATGTCGATAGAGTAATTGCAGAAGAGGATATTAAAAGACTTCTTGACCAGTCAAGAATTTTGAAACTGCCAAGTGATACAAAAATTATTGACGTAGTGCCACAGGAATATATTATTGATGGCAAGGACGGAATTTATGAAATGCCTATAGGTATGTTTGGTACAAAGCTTGAAGCAAAAGTAAATATTATCACGGGGCTTGTATCTTCAATCGATGACTTATCGAAATGTGTTAATAGCTGCGGTGTTGATATTGATGACATCGTGCTTGAGCCAATTGCCTCATCTTACTCTGTGCTTGATGAGACTGAAAAGAAAGTTGGTGTTGCTATGATTGATATCGGCGGCGGAACTACTGATGTAGCAGTATTCAAAAAAGGTGTTTTAAAATATACTGCAGGCATAGGAATTGCAGGTAACCTTGTTACAAACGATATTGTCGAAGCTCTCGGTATTTCAGATGCTGAAGCAGAAAGAATAAAAAGAGAATACGGTTATGCAACGCTTAGTGAAATATTGGTTGATGATGAAATTACCTTTGAATCAATTCATCGCAATCAGCCGAAGAGAACTAAGAAAAGTATTCTTTCAAGAATTATCATGGCGCGTATGCAGGATATTTTTGAGCTCTCAGCAGTTGAGCTTAAAAATTCCGGAATGCAGAAAGAGCTTCATGCAGGAGTAGTTGTTACAGGCGGCGGTTCATTGGTAAGAGGTTCACGCGAGCTTGCAGAAGAAGTACTTGGTATGGAAGTTAATCTTGGATTTCCTACAGGACTATCAGGTGGATTAACTAAAGAAGTTGAGAGCCCGATATTTGCAACAGGTGTAGGACTTATTCTTCACAGAGTGAAAACGATAAATGACATCAGCAAAACTTCTTCAGGAACTGATAAGAAGAAATCTAAGAGTAAGAAGTTGAATGCAAAAGGAATTCTTTCAAAGATTAAAGAGTGGTTCGATGAACTTTAATTTCAAACAATAAAATTTTTTACTATAAGATTTTTTTTACCTTAAAAATTATTTATTAACCCAACATAATTCCTTAAACAGAAAGGAAAAACTCACAATGATCAAACTCGTTCCAACCCAAATGAGCGGTGCAAAAATTAAAGTAATCGGTGTCGGAGGGGCAGGTGGAAACATCATCAACTCCATGATGGACAAGGGAATCGACGGTGTGCAATTTATTGCAATAAATACCGACGCCCAGGCTCTTGATATGAGCATGGCAGATGTAAAAATTCAAATCGGCAAAAACATCACCAAAGGTCTTGGTGCCGGTATGAAAGAAGATGTTGGTTTCAAAGCGGTTGAAGAAAGCCGTGATGAAATCGAAAAAATGCTTGAAGGATGTGATATGGTTTTCATCACAGCCGGTATGGGCGGCGGTACAGGTACAGGCGCAGCTCCAGCCATTGCGCACATTGCGAAAGCAATGAATACACTTGTAGTAGCTATCGTTACCAAGCCTTTTGTATTTGAAGGTAAGCCGAGAATGAAACTCGCTGAATCAGGCGTAGAAAAACTCAGTGCGGAAATCGATAGTCTTATCGTTATTCCTAACGAAAGAATTCTTGACCTTGTAGGCGCAGATACATCTGAAGAAGATGCATTTGACCTTGCGAACAGAGTTCTTTACAATGCAACAAACGGGATTTCACAAATCATCACGAAACCCGGAAAAATCAACGTTGACTTTGCCGATGTAAGAACCATAATGAAAGATAAGGGCGAAGCAATGATGGGAACAGGTATTGCATCAGGTGAAGGCCGCGCTGCAAAAGCTGCTGCTGCTGCATTATCAAACCCGCTGTTAGACCAGATTGATATCGCAGGTTCTGAATGCGTTCTTACGAATGTGAGTTATTCGAAGATAAGCATTCATGAATTAAATGAAATCAATTCCATCATACAGGAAGCTGCAGGAGAAGATGCTGCATTCATTACCGGTATGGTGAAAGACGATTCAATGAAAGATGAAATTATGGTTACAGTTATTGCAACAGGTTTTCAGAAGGAAAAAGTTACTTTGAACGGTAACGGTTCTGCCAAAGTTGTTGAAATAAAACCTAACTACGAGCCGAAGATTACTACAATGATAAACGATACACAGCTTGGCGGATTAGATGTACCGGCATGGAAGAGAAGAGAAATAAAATTGAACGATGACTTAAGCGAAGAAAAACATGTTGAAGAAAAATATACTGATGAGAACATCGAAGAATTTAAAATTAATGACGACTTCCAAAAACATGCGTTTTTGAGAAGACAAATGGATTAATAAAATAATTCGTTATTGCAACCCCCTTGCCCTCATGAATTATAGAAATATTTTTGCCGCTCTGTGAATTTCTACAGGGCGGGAATCCATTGTCGTACTATCTAAACTAAATATCAAATCATAACATTTGTGTTATGGTATTCCCACACTCTTCTTAAAAATTATTCCGTAAGTTTGAAAGCATTTTTATTTTGTGGTTTCCAAAACATTTCGGAAAAATCCGACCAAGTCTTGCATACTCTCGGGATTTATGCTCACCAGTCCATGATAAAGCATATCAAGCTCGCGTATGGCAATCATCATAAGCAGATTGAGAGAAACAAACGTTAAAACGTTTACGGCGAAGTGACCCCTCTTGTTTTCATTAGTATATCCCAAAAAGAAAGTAACAATCATAGAAAATAAAAATATAAGCATTATTACAAGGAAGGGTACTCTGTCTTTATCGGCATAATATTTATCCCAGTAAAGATGCGTTGTTGTATTTAATGCTTCAAGAATTTTATGCGTATCCCATATATATTTTTCATCCTTTTCTTTTGCAATGATAAAATCCCACATCTTACTCTGCAGCATAATTGCTTTGTTCTTATCAAAGCTCTGTGGATAATCAGCGCGGAACTCAGTATATTCCAAAAGTATTTTTACAAATTCAGTCTCATCGGCTTTGTCAAAATGTTTTGCCCATCTGTAAACTTCGGAGATAGCATCTGCTTCCTGTGTGGCAAGTGTTTTGACATCTCTGAAATGATTAGCCGAGCCTGCAAAAGTAAAAGTATAAAGAAGAGAAAGGAAAATTATAAATGCCTGAAGCAGACCTTGCGAAGCATAATTTCTTTCACCGCCAAAAAGCCTGTTTTCCCGTTTAGCAAGTTTATTTCCAAGAAAGGCAGCTAAGACTAAAAGAAGAGCATTAATTGGTATAAAAAATGTTGAATCAAAAAAGTTGTAAGTAATCATTAATGGGAATTAATTGACTTTGCTAAAGAAGTTTTAAAATTTTTATTAAGGTCTTATAAGACCTTTTCCATAATTATTCGAGAAAATTGTAAAGTCGTTTCCATTTATAACTCCGTCTCCATTTAAATCTGAACTCAGGTAACCCAAACCTCCATATTGTCCTGAGTAAAAGGTAAAATCATTTCCGTTTATAAATCCATCCTGATTTATATCGCCACTGTACATGCACCATTTGCCGTTTTTTAAAATCATGTTGTTTCCGTATGCTTGTGTAACAGAAGATGTGAAATCGTAATTTGTA
>JBBRQV010000176.1:0-6317 GCA_038225955.1 Ignavibacteria bacterium
AAGAAGCTACGAAAATTATTTATATTCAATTTAATCATTTACTCTTACATTTTTTTTAAATCTAAATAATTAAAATTGATTTTTCTATACACAAGCAAAATGTTATAATAAATAACACATCTTAGTACAATTAAACATATAATTACAAAAAGAAGGATCACTGATATCTATTTTGATATCTATTATTGTTTTTTGAAATTCTAGTTAAGTTCATCGCCATATCTGTCTCAATTTTCACTTTTTCTGACATCAATCTGAAGTGAATTAATTAAAATCTGCTGAAACTGCGATAAACGAATGAATGATTAGGAACGGGAATTGCGTTAGATATTGTTAAATCTAAAATTGAGGAGAATAAAATGAACACAGAAAATCAAAATCAAAAAAAAGAACCGGGAAATCCGCACCTTGAGAAAACATTTGACGGTAAGATTGAAGACACCAAGCAAGACAGTACGAAGCAAGACAACACGGAGCAAGATATTATAAAGAAAAAATCGCTTGACCCTGATGAATTATTCCCGGATAAGAACGACGAAAAAGGAATTGCCAAGGATATGAATAACAGAGAGCGCGATGCAGAGAAAATCCAGATGAACGAAGATAAAAAAAATGATGATATGGAGATAGAGCTGAATAAAAAAGTACCGTAGTAAGTGAACCCCTCCCCTTACTAAGGGGAGGGCAGGGTGGGGTTAATGGGAGAGTGTAATAATATTTGTTCTTACACTTGCTCCCCCTCTACCTCCTCCTAACCCCCTCCTTAGAAAGGAGGGGGAATCCTGTCAAGCTGAATTTTATAATTTTTCCCTATTACTGCTAATAGGTAAGATTCGATTTTCTCTTATTTATAATTGTAGTAACTTTGCTGAAGTGATTTTGTGCTAACCTAATTTTGGATTAGCTAACCGTATGATTCTGCTTCCCAACGTCCCCGTTGGGAAGCGATTAAATGTTTACATTCCCAACGAGGATCCCGCAACAAGTGCGGGACAAGCTGTTGGGAATTAGAGGAAAACAGTTTTAGAAAAATCTCCGTTGTTGTTTTTTCAATATCAAAATCCGTCAAAAATCCGTCATTGAAGATGAATTTTTTTTGTGATATTGTTTTTACAATATCGGTTCGTTCTGCTTCCCAACTGGGATTCCGGATGCGGGACAGGTTGTTGTGTATGAGGAAAAATTCATCACAATTATTTCAGAAAAACCTTCGTTGTTGTTTTTTCAATTTCAAAATCCATCAAAAATCCGTCATTTATTGTGAATGAATTTTGTGATATTGTTTTTACAAATAATGTTACGTTCCGAAGCTGGAGCCCCGCTAAAGCGGGATGTACCACATCGGAACGAGGGGGTTTTAGTGAACTTTGATTTAAAAGTGGAATTTCAAAATCCATTAAAAATCCGTCATTGATTATGAATAATTTTGTGATGAGGTAGAAGCTATTTAAACGAATTCCTTATGCCTACTTGTTAGCAGCCAAATAGCGTATCTAAGTATAACACGAACAAAGCAAACGATATATTAAATAAAGAAGGAAATTATGGCTAACATTATAAAGAGTGAAGTAATTGAATTCAGGAATCTGCAATCTAAGAATCCCAACATCAAAAATTATCTTGGAAGTGAAAAGATAAGCGAAACAACTTTCAGTGGCTTTAAACATCACATGGATGACATTGTACCGTATGAAAGAAATTATAGTAAGACAAATATAGATGCGAAAGGATTGAACTCGAACCTTAGCGCGAACCTTAATAAAATTCCGGAAGCGGCTTTGGTAAGCGATGCAGTTGTGCTGAAAGAAGAAAATGATGAAATAAATAAAAGCGGTGAGAATAAAGGGCTTACAATGCCGGGGAAAAAAGAAGAGGAAACGACTGAAAGAGAGCGCGAAAAAGCTGACGACCGCGTAGATGAATACAACGAGAGGAAATCTGAGGCGAAGGTGTATAAGCACTCTCATAGAAAGTAGCGGCAATTTCCAAATCACAATAAGCGGTAACAACATTTAATAAACGAAACACTTTAAAAATAAAAATGGAATTTATAGAAATGAAAGAAAACGAAGAAGTAAAGGCAACAGAGGATATGAATAAAGAAATGCTAAGCATAGCGTTCTCAGATAACGAAAAAAGCCCTATGGAGAGTTCAGAAAAGGGGACTGATAACCGGGAAATAGAAACAGAGAAAAAAGAAGAGGAAGAAATGACGAAGGACAACGATAAACAAGAGAGTGATCTGAACAATCCGACAGAAACCGAAATGCCAAGCCAGGAAAACGGCGGGAATGCAGAATAGCAAACTCTTTGGTATAAATTTTCCGGTAAACTATTTGTAAGTTAAAATTTAATAGAGATGCGAGATTTGCGTCTCTATCTATATCTTAAAATCATTTAGTAAGTACACCAAATTTAGTTGTTGATGTTTTGTTTGAAACATTGAAAACGAAACCTTCATCCTAAAACAATGATTTAACAATTCTCAAATACTGTATATTAATGTAAATCTTAAGTTCGAAAAACATTAATTGATTGTTAAAACAATCCTCAAAAACTCCCCACCGATACTGAAAAATTATTAAATCAATACATTAGAGTTGGAAATATTAGTAAGGCGAAACCTTCGCCGCCACTTCTGTCATTAAAACGGCTATTTCGCATAGTATTTACATAAAAACAGCTCAGATTTGAACTTTCTAAGGGCATGCCATTTGTATTTAGTAATCGTAGAAACTAAATAAATGAAGCGATGAATAATTCGCAAACAGATGATAGAATATATGGAAGAAAAGGCGCTCATTCGCAGCAAAATAAGCAATTAACTGGATTTATTAATCAAAATCAGAGGATAAACCAATGGGTAAGTTAAAATCGAAAGAGGAAATAAAGTGAGATTAAAATTTATCGCTACGGAGTCGGTGAGCCGCTAAAGGGATTCCCAATAAAATCCCGCCCCGCAGCGAATTTTATTTTAAAAGCTAAGTAATATATATAAAAATGAAAAATCTTATTAATGAATTTTTGAATAAGGATACAAAATTGGAATGTAAAAAAGATCCGATAGAAGATTCTATAGAAGATAATGAATTGAAAGGCGGCTATCAGCTTGTGATGAAGTTAGACACAGCAGAAAAAAGCATTTCATTTAACTATGTAGTATCAAGTTTGCAAATATAATTCAACTAAAAATGGAAGAGAAAGAAAAAATATCGAACCCTGCTTTGACTAATGGCAAGACGCCTGAAAACCTGACAGCTTCATTGGATAAAGAACAAACAAGCGCTGAGCCTTTGCATACTACTAAGGCTAATCGCAAACAGATTAAGAAATTAATGGGTGGAACGAAAGAAGAAACCGCGTACAGCAATAAGAACATAGAAAACTATCTCGGCAGTGAAAAGCTTGATTAAACGTTATCAACCCGGTCGCAAAGTAAATAATCGTATTTATTATAAGAAAATTACATTTTACACCCCACATAACAACACCCCAGAACAGAAAACTGATTTTTACTGAGAATATAAAAAAATAATAATATGAAACAGGAAGAACAGCAACACAGAGGCGCCGAAAAAGATTCGTACAGGAATTGGCATGGCGCAAGCAGCAGCGATGCCGGTAGGGGATACATAATGAATTTATTCGGAAACGAAAGAGTCGTGGTGAGATTTTCGGATAAGTTTGAAGGAAGCCAAGTAAACTCTCAAAGCATAAAAGAAATAAATATTAAAGAAGATAAAAACAAGAAGAGTGAGAATGAAGAAGATACACAGCTAAATCCTTCTATACCGGTTCCTCCCGATAAACCGGAGATAGAAAATCCGAATGGTAATAATCATGAATATAGAAACGGGGGAACAGTTAATAAAGATAAACCTGAAATCCGATATGAGGCAGGGGAGTAAAATTTAAAGTGAAATTTAAAACTTAACTTGAAAAATGAAAGCGGGAAAAACAGACGTAAGTAAAAAACAATTCGAGGAAGAGAATGCCGAGGAGAACCTTGTAAAAAGAACTCCTGTTGAGGGAGTAAATATGGATGAAGATAAAATAAAAACAGGTAAAGAAAATGATGAAAAGCCCGAAGAAATAGAAGAAGAGTAAAAAATATTTATACAATATTGCAGAAAAAATTTAAAGGAATGTAAAATGGAAAATGGTAAAACAGTTGTAGAAGATGAAGTACTACAACCTAAGAAAGGTAAAGGTGTTTCTGATGGAGACGGCGGTTCAATCGAGAGAGACGATGCGCTTGAGACTGAAGAGCAAACCGAAAAAGGCAATGAAAATGAAGAACGGGAAGAAGACGATGAAGATGAGAATCCATTGGAAGATGAAGGCGATTGGGCTAACAATCCTAATGAACTGACTGTAGCGAGAGGCAACTCGCTTGGAAATGAATTAGATACCAAAAGAGAAAATGAAAGTGGAGAAATAGTAATGAATAATCCAAGAGTGAGAATCGAAGAAAGAAGAGCTCGATTTAATCAGCAGGATTATGGAGTGGTATTTTTAGATTCGGATATAAGAGCAATAGCCTGCGGTGCCTGGTACTCAGTTAAAGGCGAATAAAATTTAACAAGTAAAAAAACTACAATAGTATAAAATTCTTATAGGAAGAAAAAGGGAACTTAACTTTCTTTTGGAATATGGCTGAAAATATGGTGCCATAATTCAATACAAATTAAGGTTCCTTTTTTTATATGTAATTAATGAAAGTGTAATAAATATTCCTCTTTCACTTAATCGCCAAAATTCGTATTTTTGTAGTTGTACCAAAAATGTGCCCGTAGCTCAATCGGATAGAGCAACAGCCTTCTAAGCTGTAGGTTACTGGTTCGATTCCAGTCGGGCACACTCTTCATATCTTCAAATAAAAGCTTGTAAAAGCTTCATTTCCCTTTTAAAATCAATTATATATCGTACTATTATGGATAAAAAAATCTGTATAATCACAGGAGCATCTAAAGGTATTGGATTAGCTTGCGCAAAAAAATTTATTTCTAATGGCTATATAGTTATCGGCGGTGCCAGAACGAATGAAAATCCAATTAACAATTCAGATTTTGAATTTATCAAGACCGATGTTTCCAAAGAAGAAGACGTAAAAAATTTAATTGAAACTACTCTTAATAAATACGGTAAGATTAATGTGCTAATTAATAATGCAGGCTTTGGATTATTTGCAAATCTTGCAGATTCAACAACTGAAGACTTTGATTCCATGTTCGGTACAAACGTTCGAGGTTTATATCTTTGCTGCCGTTATGCAGTGAAGTCAATGATTGAAAAGCAGGACGGTCTTATTATAAATATTTCTTCTATCGCAGGTAAAAGCTCTATAGCAACGGCATCGATTTACAGCGCTACAAAGCACGCGGTTATAGGTTTATCCAATTCTCTTTTTCAGGAAGTCAGGAAGCATAACGTGCGTGTGACTACAGTTTGCCCGGGCTCAGTCGATACGCATTTCTTTGACGCTCCCGGAACTATGCTTACTTCATCAAGAGATACAATTCTTGCATCGGAAAATATTGCAGATGCATGTTACTTAGCTGCCAGTCTTCCTGTTGGCGCAACACTTTCAGAAATAGAACTAAGACCAACGAATCCAAAGAAATAATTATTATTTATATTAAAATTAAATGAGACTTTTCCTTTCATCATATCTCTTTGGCGATTGCGCCGATAAATTTGTTTCCATAATTGGCGGTGATAAACACACTGCGCTTATACTTGATGCGCACGATTTTTTTTTCTCCCGCTCACAGAGAGACAAGCAGAATTCAGGAAGAGGAGGATTTAAAACAAATCGGGCTTACTTCATCTGAACTTGATTTACGAAAATTTTTTGGAAAGAAAGATGAACTAAGAAACGAGCTTGAAAAGTATGATGCCGTATGGATTCCCGGCGGGAATTCTTATCTGCTAAGGTACGTAATGCGTGAGAGCGGCTTTGATGAGCTTATAAAAGAGTTTTTGAACGACGATAAAATTGTTTACGGTGGTTTTAGCGCGGGAGTTGTTGTTCTTGGCGAAACGATGCGCGGGTTTGAACTTGCCGACGAAGTAAAGTATGTAAAAAAAATTTACAATGCCCAGCCGGTTTGGGAAGGCATTGGAGTTCTCCCCTATATAACAGTTCCTCATTATAAGTGCAAAATCAATCCTCTGAAAGCAAAGTTAATAGATGAAGTCGTGAATTTTTTTGAAGAAGAAAAAATTCCGTATAAAACTTTATGCGACGGCGAAACAATTATTATACACGAAAAATAATTTCATATTTTAAAAAAAATGTTTAATTTGTTCTTTCT
>JBBRQV010000177.1:0-6246 GCA_038225955.1 Ignavibacteria bacterium
AGATACCGGAAGGGATTGACACGATAAATTGACACATTACTGGTATAAATAGCCATGAAGTAGACAGAGACTCGAGAATGTTGGAAAAAGGGTGGTCCATCAAGCGAATAGCTAGCTTGGGTTTAAAACACCAGTAGACAGTTAGCATGCGGGGGTTAACAAATTCAGACAGACAGTTGACAACTATGAAAATCAGTTTGGCGAGATAAATCTGAATTCGATGAATCATCCTTCAAATCAGGGATTCGGGTTTCAGGTACCACAAAAGCCTAAGAAGGACGAAAAGATTAATTAACTTATTTGTTCGTTTATTTATTAATCTTTAGCAGATAGTAAAAAGCAACGATTGAAAAGAGTATGTTTGCCAACCATGCTGTGAGAAGCGGCGGAATGTCTCCGTTATAGCCGAAGGTCTGAGAGATTTTCAGAAATCCCAGATAAATAAAACATACAAGTATGCTTAAACCGAATTGCATCGCAGCACCGCCCTTTCTGCGGTTTGAGGAAAGGGAAACTCCGAAGATAATTGTTACAAGTCCGGCAAAAGGGTACGAAATACGTGAGTAGTAATCGACCTTAACCTTTGTAATATCCTGTCCCGTCCGCTCCTCGCTTGCAATAAATTCCTGCAAATCCGTTAAATTCATTTCGTCAGGTTTAATCTGTTTTTTCTTAATAAGGGCAGGGGAGAGTGCTATGCTTTTCAGCTCTTCATAATCGTGCAGGAATTTTCCGGAGTCAATCATCATCTTTTCCTTTGCCTGTGAAGTATCAAAAATCCGTTTAATTGTAGTAGTTAACTTCCAGTCATTCTTGGCGTTATCCCAGTTCATATTTTTTATATCATATCGATAATTTAAATCATTTTTATTGAATTTCTGAATAGATACATTTGAGGAAGAAGAGTTATTTTCATCGAAACTTTCTATGCGGATTATGCGATTATCCGATTCCTGAAAATACAGGTTACTTTGTGAACCGGTTACGTTTCCTTTGCCTAAAACGTCTCTTTCAAAACGAAATTTTGCACTATTTGCGTTCGGAACAACCCAGCCGTTGAAGTAAAGCGTTAAACCTGTTAATAGTATTCCAAAAAGGAAGATGGGTGCAATGAATCTATAAACACTTTGCCCTGATGAATTGAATGCAATCATCTCGGCAAAGTTAACAAACTTACTCGTAGTAAATAGAGAAGCTAATAAAACACTTAAAGGTAGAATTAACTTTAATATCTCAGGTATAAAGTACATATAATATTGACCAATAATAGCTACTTTCAAACCCTTATCTATAAACTTATCAAGATTTTCAAATAAATCCACAAGTATGAATATAAGAATGAAACTCATAAGAGCAAAAAGCAAATTACGAACGAAAGACTTTAATATGTATGCATCTAAAATTTTCAAATCGAAAATTGATTTAGTTCAGCAAGAAGCTGAAATATTGGGATTATGTGAATTAGTTTCATGTATTGCTTCAAAGAAAATCACAAATTTGAACCGAATTTCAGTAAAATTAAAGAAAAAAGACGTTTCTCCCTACAAAATATATGAGTCATTACTCCAAATTTACCTGTTTTGCGGTTTCCCGGCAGCTATTATAGGCATTCAAGCATTTTCTAAACACTTAAAAATAAGCATTTCTAAAGAAAGTTATAATTTAATAAAATTCAGATCTCGTGGTAAGGCTAAATGTAAGGAAGTTTACCAGGCTAATTATGATAAACTAATTCATAATTTTGATAATATGAGTCCTGAGCTTGCCGAATGGATGATTATAGAGGGATATGGAAAAGTCCTTGGCCGCAAAGATTTGGGGCTTAAAGAGCGTGAATTATTAAATGTGGCAATACTTTGTACTAACTATTACGAACATCAATTATTTTCACATTTAAAAGGTGCAATTAATACAGGTAGCAATAATGAGATTATTACCAAAGTTATTAACCAAACGGCAAAATACAACACAGAAGCTAATATAAAGAAAGCCTTAAAATTGTTAAAAAAGTGTTAATTTTGTATAAGTAGATTGTTATATAATATATATTACGCTTAAATCTCGTATCACAGTGTTTTTATTTAAGTGTATACTAAAATAGTTAATCCGACATATCTTTGAGTTAATTTAAACCTTCTCAAAATATGTCTGCAGACACTAACTTAGTTACTAGGTGGGGATTCATCTCTGAACATTTACTCGATATACGTCATTTCACAAGGGAAGAGCAATTAATTTTAGTTCACCTTTCCATTTTATCAAATCCTGAGTTAAGAACCAATCCAAAAATTGTTTACTCGCTTTTAGAAGAGCGTTTAGGTTACGAGCGTTCCGTTATCACAAGGCATTTAAACAAGTTAGCGAAAAAATTATTCAAAATCACGTTTCCGGATTGCAAACTTGAGCTAACTAAAAAAAGAGATGACTATTCAAGCAAGGTAATTTTTGAATTCTTTTACGAATTTGAAAAATATTCCGTTAGAAAAATCACTGCAAAAAATACTATCTCTAAGAATAGTCTTGATGCAACTTCTTTTTCACAACTACAAACCCAATTATTCGCTGAATTACTCGAAAGAGGTTTCGACAGTTATATAGCTCACACTTTCACATCTACCTACGAACCCGATAGGATTTTAAGGTCAATTACATACCACGAAAACGCAAAAACCAACAAGCCGGAACAAAAATATACACACAAACATTTGCATTCGTGCATTACTCACTACGAAAAATGGAATATTTGCAATTGTGAGCCTTACGATTTAAGACAAAAAATAAAAGAAAATTTTGTTCCCTTCAATACTGCCTATGAAAATATTTTGAAGTTAAAAAAATATATTCCTATGAGTGTAAGAAATTTATTATCTCCCGAATTGAAGCATGATTTTGATTCTGTAAATTATAACTTCAACAATTTTTGGAAAATGATTCCGGAAGATATGAGAACGAAAATTTACAAAGAATTTACAGATGTCATTGCTAAGAGGAATTTTGATAGGACATTACCGGATTTCAATAGAACTCAATATCTCCGTGCTTTTATGGTTTTCTGCTATGCGAATGATTTTCAAAGTGCTATGCACTACAATTTAACCTATGATAAAATTTACATCGTATGAGCCATACGAGTATTTCAACTTTATTCACATTAAAAAATAACCTATGAGCAACGGAAAAATTTTAACATTACCTAAAATTGAGGAGAAAATTACTTCTCAGCAGATTACCGATGAAAAATTGCAAATAGTTTTAAACTGCATAAATATATTTGCAACTGAAATAACGGATAGCAATAAAACTTATGATGAAACATTTGAACAGATTAATTTAGCAGTTAGTCAATTGGGAAATGTAAATTTATTTCAGATAAATTTTGATGACTACGAAACATTAAAGCACTTTGATAAGCATATAGTCAGAATGTATTACCTCTCATTGTTTATTCAACGTTGGAAATTTTTAGACGACCAAAAGCCCAAGTCTCCTATAATAATGCCAATCCATTAATGAAACCGGATAAGCGAACTATTCAAATACAAATTGAATGCAGTGTCTTTCCTTCTAGAGAAGTGAAGAGTTTTTATGTATCAAAAGAGGTAAGTGATGCAGTTGATAAAACTGCGAATGCTTTAAGTAAGTCTAGAGGGGATGTACTGGAATATATTTTGAGAAGTTTTTACCGATTACCAATGGAAAATTTAAAAATTAAAAATTTAAAAATTTTAAAATGAGCTTACTAAAAGGAACACAGGGAAATTTATTTGAGGGATTACCAATTGAAAATTTTGCAAAAAATATGAATGTAGAATTTGCAAAAAAATCAGTTTACAAAGTTCAATATTTTGTAAATGGTAAATTCTTTGACGATGAAACTACACCTCACAGAGCTACAGCGGAAAAATGGAAATATGATTTTCAACAAAAAGGACAGAAATTTTCAGCAGTAGTTTCAAAGGTAAAACAGTTGGTATGAAGCAAGCAGGAGATTTAAAAGAGTGCGTAGATTTCGGAAATTTTTGGGATAAGGAAGCATTTCACAAAAACCACTTCATTTTATTAAAATAATAATATTCCTATGGAAAACACAGAACAAAACAAATCAATCGTTCAGCAAATTGCAGAACACTTTATTTCGGTTATCGTTCCTTCACCGGAATTTACCACTAATTCAGTAATAAGCAGCAGGGATTTACTTTTTCCTCCTATGAAAAACAAAGTTGACAGCCTTTTATTTCACTACTCTTTAATCGAGAAAGAAAACAAGAGTGATTTTGAAGTGTACGAATCATTCAGAAGCGCAAATAGACAGCTAGAAGAGTACCTACAGGGCAATAGCCGTAAGAAGTCGAACGGAATGCACTATTTTGGGATTGCCGTTGATATAGTGAACTACAGCGGAGGCAAATGGGCGTGGAAAGGGGATTACGAGACTTTAACAGGTCAAGCTACTGGGTTAGGTTTAACGCATTTACAATTTGAGGCTTGCCACTTCCAATTTATTCCGGTATGGCAGCAAAACGATTTAATCGCTAATGTAAATAATGAAGTTTTGCACTTCCAACAAATGAACGGATTGAAAATTGACGGTGTAATAGGGAAGAATACAATTGCAAAAGCGGTTGAGGTGTTTGCGAAATGATAGAGGAACTATTTTTAAGTATTGTATTATTTATTGGAGGTTTTTTCTTCGGTTACTATGGAGTTGGATTATTCCGTGAATTAATTGAACAAATGAGAAATTTTCTCCAATGAAAAAATCAAAAACAGTAAAAGAAAAAATACTTTCACATCTGCAAAGCGGAAAAAAAATAACCGGATTGAAAGCATTAAATCTTTTTGAAACAATCAGTCTTGCAGTTTATATTTTTAGATTACGAAAGCAAGGATTTAATATTCAAGGGGAAGATGTCGAAACAAAGAGTGGGAAAATTATAAAAAAATATTTTATAAAGAAATAATTGTATGGCTATAAAAGAAATTGAGGGGTTTCCGGGTTACTATGCTTCTGATAACGGAAATGTTTTCAGCATAAGAATGTTAACTCCCTATGATAATATGAACGGATATAAAAAAGTCCGTCTAGTGGATAAGTACGGAAACCGTAAAGCAGATTATGTGCACAGAATAGTTTTAAATACATTCAAGGGGAATATTCCAAAGGGGAAAGAAGGACATCATAAAGATGCGAATCCGGGAAACAACAAATTGAATAATTTAGAAATTGTTACACAAATGCAAAATCTTGAAAAGAGATATTTAAAATATGAGCCCAAAGGCAAAAAGAAAAAAGAAGATTTACCATTTTAGACAACCTAAAAAAAAATGAAAATTGAATTTAGAAAGATAAGACTTTCAAAAGCAAACAAAGAACGATTAGATGTAATAAATTTAATAATTGAGGATTACCAAGAGCAAGGTTACAAACTAACGCTCAGACAGCTTTATTATCAGTTAGTATCAAGAGATATAGTGCCTAACAAACCATCCGAGTATGCTAAGCTGTCGACCTTACTAAAAGAGGGGCGAATGGGCGGCATTGTTGATTGGGATGCTATTGAGGATAGGTTGCGAACACCCCACAAGCCATCATCGTTCGATTCGCCGGAAGATATTCTTAGAGCCTGCATAAATCAATATCAGTTGCCACGAATGCAAAATCAAAAAAACCATATCGAAGTATGGGTAGAGAAAGATGCGTTATCCGGAGTTTTAAAGAGAGTTACTGAAAAATATCACATTCCTATTCTTGTAAACAGGGGCTACAGTTCAGCCTCTGCGATGTACGATTCTTATAACAGGTTCGTAAGCGCAATAAATGAAGACCAAAGAGTTAAAATACTCTATTTAGGGGATTTTGACCCCTCCGGTAAAGATATGATTCGGGATATTGAATCAAGGACAACGGAGTTTTTGTTAGGCAGTCCAGATATAGCATCGGAATCTAAATCCACTGAAGATAATTTTATGAATTTTATTAGGGAGTATTTCAGTGTTCACCCAATTGCATTAACAAGTCAACAGATAAAGCAATTCAATCCACCGCCAAATCCTGCAAAAGTGAAAGACCCTCGAGCCAAAGAATATATTAAAAAATATGGGAATAAAAGCTGGGAAATAGATGCACTAAATCCGGAAACATTAAACTCTATTCTTGAAACAAATATTGCAAAATACATCGAGATTGATAAATGGAACGCTCTTGTCCAAAACGAAAAAGAAGACATTGAAAAACTAGAGTCATTA
>JBBRQV010000178.1:0-6240 GCA_038225955.1 Ignavibacteria bacterium
AACTGCTTTTCAGGTCAGTTTGTATAAACAAACACCTTATCTACTAAGTTGAGTTTTTTATCGTTGCACGACATAAGCGCTATTGAAGTTATAAATAATAATACTAATAAATATTTCATGTGAGTTGGATTAAAAATTTTAAAATTACATCACCAGTCCGCCATCAACGCAGAGTACCTGCCCTGTGATATATGCAGCATCATCTGAAGATAAAAACTTCACTGCGCTTGCGACTTCATCTGTCTTCGCAAATCTTTTTAAAGGAATGCTTGAAAGATAATTTTTCTTTACTTCTTCGCTTAGCTTATCTGTCATTTCCGTTTCAATAAATCCCGGAGCAACTGCATTTATATTTATATTTCTTGATGCCAGCTCTTTTGCAGTGGCTTTTGTAAATCCGATAACACCTGCTTTTGAAGCAGAGTAATTTGCCTGACCTGCATTACCGATTATTCCCGAGATAGAAGTGATGTTTACAATCTTTCCGGATTTCTTTCCCATCATCGGGCGTGTAACAGCTTTTGTGAAATTGAAAATCCCTTTCAGGTTTGTATCAATAACTGAATCCCAATCCTCTTCAGACATTCTCATTAATAATCCGTCTTTTGTAATTCCGGCATTATTAACAAGTACGTCTATCTTTCCAAATTCTTTAACGATTGTATCAACAAACTCACCGACTGCTTTTGCATCGGCAACATCGCATTGATAATGCTTTATATTTTTTGAATCAAAATAAGCGCCATCGATTGCATTCTTATAGGTAACTATAACTGTAGCTCCGTCGTTATTGAACGACTCTGCAATTGCTTTTCCTATTCCGCGCGAGCCGCCTGTAACTATTACTACTTTATCTTTGAAATCCATTGTGAGATTTATTGAAAATTTTTGGAGTTATATAATATATTTATTGAATATTATGGAGCCCCTAATTTCGTCTCAACTTTAGGGTCAACTTTAGGGTCAACTTTAGGGTCAACTTTAGGGTCAGCTTTGGGTTCAGGTGTAGGATAAATCTGCCAGGTAACCTTCTGTGCTGTTTCTACCGAATACTTAGGGGTATAATTCTTTTTGTAATAATCATTTAAAAAATTCAACAGCTCCTCACCCCACACATATTTTATTTCTTCCTGTGTGCCTTCAAGAACCGTTTGAGTAAAATTTTCTTCGTGATGATTTCCGCAGTACATTAAATCATCTGCATGCTCATCATCAAACATTATCACTCCGCCCATTAGAGTAACGGGATACAAAATGCAGTACGTCGGTTTTATAGCCCACTTGTGCATTCCGTTTTTTACGGCAGCAACCTGCAATGAACAATAATGATTATCATCAACGAATACACATTTCTCGCGGTCAATTTTATCGGTGAATACATTTGAGCCTGCTGCGTAGCCGGAAGGGAAGTCGCTGTCTTCAAGAATTTCATCATCGAACCATTGCGATTCATCTTTTATCTGCTGCTCAGACATAACTTCTTTTATCATATCTTTATGGTCGAGGATTACTTTTCTGAAATCCTTATCCATATACACTCCGCAGTTGCAGCACTGACCTCCGCAGATTTTCATATCGCATCCGGGTACAAACCCTGCTGTGAATATTGAAGTGTGAATTTTCTTTCCTTTGAACTCTATTATTTTATCTTCTTCTGTTGCTTGTGGGTTAATCACTGATGTAAAATATTAATTTAAGTTTTCTAAATCTTCCGCTGTAGAGATATTAATACACTCGACATTCGGATTTATTTTTTTTACTAAACCTGTTAAAACTTTTCCTGAACCGATTTCATAAAACTTCGATGCTCCCGCCTCAATCATATTTATTATACATTGCTCCCATTTAACTGTTGACATCAGCTGTCGGTACAATGCATTCTTTATAAGGTCATGATTTTCTAACGAGTCTGCTTCTACATTACAGTAAACAGGAATTTTAGCATTATTAAAATTTGTTGAATCGATTGCCATTCTTAGTTCACCTGCTGAAGTGTGCATCAAATCGGAATGGAACGCTCCACTAACTTCAAGCTGCTTTACCATTCTTGCTTTGTATTCTTCTTTTGCGATTTTCATTGCGCGGTAAATTGCTTCAACATCACCTGAAATAACAATCTGCCCCGGTGAATTAAAATTTGCCGGCTGAAGAATTTTTCCTTCAGATGCTTTGTCGCAGATATCATAAACCTGGTCTTCTGTAAGTCCGATAATTGCAGCCATAGTTCCGGGCTGTTGAATGCCCGAATTTTTCATAAGCTCGCCGCGTTTCTTTACAAGTTTTAGTCCGTCCTCAAATGAAAATGATTCTGCGTAAGCATTTGCAGTGTACTCACCAAGCGAGTGTCCTGCAGTAAGGTTTGCTTTTATTTTATCGCCTATTAATTTTGTAAGAATATATGAGTGCACGTAAAGCGCGGGTTGTGTAATATGTGTTTCTTTTAAAATCTCGGAAGGACCTTCAAAGCAAATGCTTGAAAGATGTATGCCCATTATTTCATCTGCTTTATTATAAAGCTCTTTTGCTAAATCGTATTTATCGTAAATATCTTTTCCCATCCCGACAGCCTGTGAGCCCTGACCGGGAAAAATGAAAGCAATTTTACTCAAGTTAATTTAAGATTAATTTGTAAAATATAGGTATAAGTAAAGTTAGTCATTATGCAAAAGACATTCAATTTAAGAGGAAGGGGATAGGGATAGTTAATATATCAATTGGGTAAGCAGAAAAAATTAACTCTCCCCTTGAGGGGAGTACTTTCGCGAAGCGAAAGGGAGGGGTGTTTGATAGAACACCCACCGTCTCGCCTTTGGCGAGCCACCTCCCTCAAGGGAGGAGTTTATACTTTGGGTTTGTCAAGTATATAATCGCCAAAAATTAAATATATAATTTTTGATTACAATAATTTATTATACAAAATCAATTTTCTACTTGACATTGATTTTCAGTAATTTTAGTTTATTTTAAATCTATTTCTTATAACCCACTGATAAGAAAATATAGATTATCACACCGAGATGGCGAGTCGGTCATAAAATAATTTTTTTTAAATTTAACCCTAAGAAAAATGGATAAAACAATTGTTGGTAATTGGGAAGTATTATTATTGTTAAATGGGCAACCCCTTAGCTCTAATCAAGAAGCTGTGCACATGAATTTAGTCTATAAACCGGGAGATAAATGGTATGTACTTTTATATTCAGGTTTTTCTTATTCTCAGGTGCCGGTAATATCTGTTTTAGTTGACTTAAAACCTCTTGATAGCACATTACCAATACTTACAACGCATACTGTTCCACCGTGGCCCGCCGGAAGTTGGACTGGGCATGAATTGCCTCCGGATAACGAAGGAAGAATTTTTTGCAGCGGTCATGTTATGTTAGAAGACGGAAGATTAATTGTCGTTGGAGGTCATAAGATTTTGACTGAAGAAGAAGCAGGGCACGTTTTTTTAGGGCTTCCTACTACTTACATATTTAATCCCGCTTCAATTACAGATGCAAACCCTAGGCCATGGAGTTATGTATTAGATAATTTTGGGGCACCAATTTTTATGTCAGATGGCAGATGGTATCCTACTGTAACGAGACTTCATGATAAAAGAATTGTAGTGGTTTCCGGCTGGGAATACAAAGGCACTCCAACTGACCCTCCCCAAGATATACTAAATAAACGGGTAGAAGTTTATCCTGACGGTGATGGCAAATGGAAGTTACTCAGAAATGAAGATAATACGATTGTTGAAATACCTTTTGAGGCGTTGTATCCCGGAGCGCACATGCTGCCATTTGAACATTCGACAATTAAAAGCAAGGCAGGGGAAGTTTTTTATACAATGCCTATGACTCAAACATGGAGATTAAACGTAGATGGAAATGGCGAACCCGATGGTAAATACTTTAATCAGGTAGTTGAAAGAGAGACTGTTAGGGAACACTGTAATTCTATTCTTCTAACTATTGAATCAAATTCTATGAAGGTATTACTTATCGGAGGACACGATGGAACTGACGCCTTAGAAAGTGTTGAAATTATTGATGTTAATGATCCAAATCCTCAATGGACTCCTCTGGCAGGTTTGAACATTCCACGATTCAACTCAAACTCTGTAATTTTACCTGATAAGCGGATCTTGGTCGTAGGGGGGTGCCAAGGTGAGGGCGGAAGGCAAAATGCTGTAACTATTCCTGAATTATACAACCCGTACTATGGTGCTGGCCAAGGAAATTCAACAATGCAAAGAGCAATGACTTATCCAAGAATGTATCACTCAACAGCAATTCTTACACCGGATGCTACTGTTCTTGTTTCAGGCGGTGAAACCTTAGGTGAATTTGCAAATGGTAATCAGAGAAATTTTGAAATTTTCTCACCGGGGTATTTATTTCATGACCCTGATATATATCCTCGCCCAACAATATTGACTGACTTAACAGAAATATACTTCAATGAAACTTTTAGTGTTATTTCTGACGTAAATCATATTACTAGTGTTATGCTTATCAGATTTGGATGCCCGACACATGCGTTTGACCAGGACCAAAGAGCAATTGAGCTTCAATTTAGTGAGGACGGCAAAGAGCCGGAAAATACGCTGACAATCACTGCCCCGGCTAATGCTTACATAGCACCGGCAGGATTATATATGCTATTTATTTTGCGTGACGGACCGTTTAATCAAGACCCTTATAATCAGGTGAGAATTCCATCGGTAGCAAAAATTGTTAAGTTGAAAGTTGGAGATTAAAATATTAATATTTAATATGAAAAGAATTATTTTCTTTATAACGTTTTTATTCGCTCATGGACTTGCGGTTTCACAACCGCAAGTCCAATGGGTAAAGAGGTTTGGAAGTTCGGGTTGGGATACTCCATTATCTATAAAATCAGATAATGTTGGGAATGTTTATGTAACAGGGGTGTTTGATAAACTTTACACTGCTTACTGCGCTACTATAAAATATAATTATAATGGTGACTCTCTTTGGTCTAGAAAATTTTTTGCTCCGGATACTGTTAATACTTCGGGTGCAAAGATCTTTTTTGATGATTCCTTAAATATTTATACAAGCGGTAGATACATTTTAAAGTATAGCCAGTTAGGAAATTTGATGTACTCAAGATATTATGGTTGCACAACCAGTCTAATGAGTTTTGATAAATCTGATAATAACATCGTATATGGGGGCAAAGCCTTGACAACTACTGCAGGTTTTACTTTGCTGAAATGCAATAGAAACGGCGACAGTTTATGGAAGAAAACATACCCTCCCCCTGTTGGCTATACAGACCCTGCAGGAATTGCAGTTGATGGCAATAATAATATTTTTGTAACCGGTGATTATTACACAGGTACAACTTATGATTACATCACAACAAAGTTTGACCCGAACGGGAACGTAGTTTGGTATAGAACATATAACGGCGGTTCGGCAAATGCAGATGATTATCCGATAGCAGTTGCTGTTGATACGCTTAATAATGTTATTGTAACAGGCACAAGCGCTAATTCGCTTGGTGGGGACAACTTTTTTACTATTAAATACGATAACAGCGGTAATGTATTATGGTCACAACGTCATCCTGCAGGCGGTTCAGGCAGTGAAGATATGAAACTGGATAAAGCAGGCAATATTTATATTTGCGGAATAACGGCCGTATCAAAATATGCAACTTTAAAATATGATAGCGCGGGAAACTTACTTTGGTTTCAGCAGGTATCAGGTGTGGGATTTCCTCCCAGCAATTCACTGACCTTGGATACTTCAGGTAACGTATATATGGCATGCAATTTAAATAATAGTCAGGGTTTTTCCGGTTATCAGGTTGTAAAATATACCAATACCGGGAATTTACTTTGGAATGTTGTTTATCCTACAAGCGGGATACATTCGCACTATTCTACCGCTGTAGATGTTGATAAACAAGGGAATGTTTTTGTTACAGGAGAGGGTGATTATAGTACTTCTTATGATTATATAACAATAAGGATTAATCAAACAACAAGTATCAATCCTGGTGAATTAGAATTAGTTAAAGATTTCTATCTTTCCCAAAACTATCCCAACCCATTCAATCCCTCTACAATTATCACTTATCAGTTAACAATTAACAGCTTTGTTACACTTAACGTTTATGATATAAACGGAAAATTAGTAAAAGAACTTGTGAGTGAAAAACAAAACACCGGAAGCTACGCAATCAATTTTGACGGAAGCGGACTGCCATCAGGCACATACA
>JBBRQV010000179.1:0-6219 GCA_038225955.1 Ignavibacteria bacterium
AGAATCGGATGGTCATATGAAGTATTTTTCATTTCGAGAATTTTGATTCGTTTTTTTGCTTGAGAAGCAGCCTTCATAAGCATTATTTCAAAATTTCTCTCATCTATATGATGAGAACAAGAAAAAGTGAATAAAATTCCATTTGGTTTTAATAAACGCATAGCTTTATAATTCAATTCCTGATATCCCTTCAATGCAGGTATTACATTCTTTTTATTTTTTGTGAATGAAGGCGGATCGAGTATTATTACATCGTATCTTTTGCTCTCCTGAAAAATCTCATCATAAAATGTGAATACATCTTTATTAACGAACTCAATATTTTTAAATTTATTCAGCTTCGCATTTTCGTTAGACATAGTTATTGCATGCTCCGATGTATCAACAGCAACCACACTCTCAGCGCCGGCATAAGCTGCATTGAGGGCAAAGCCGCCCTCGTTACAGAAAAGGTCAAGCACATCGTCCCCTTCCCTTACATACTCTCTAACAAGCTTTCTGTTAGATGCCTGATCAAGATAAAAGCCTGTCTTCTGTCCGTTCTGCAAATCTATTTTATATTTTATATCATCGATTGAAAGTTCAAAAGTTTTATCTTCTGATTTTATATCATCAAGCAATGCCTTCTCTTCTTTTTCTAATCCTTCAAGTACTCTTAACTCATTATCATTTTTTTCAATTATATATTTTGCTTTAAAATTTTCTTTAAGAATTTCTACTATATCATTTTTGAATAACTCCATTCCAACTGAAAAAATCTGAATCGAAAATCTGTCTTCGAATCTATCGATAATTAATCCCGGCAAATAATCGCTTTCGCTGTTTACCATTCTGTATATGTTACTGTCCTTACTTACTTTTTTTCTCAGCGCGTTTGCATTGTTGATTCGTTTATATAAAAATTTTCTATCGATGTCTTCTTTAAAATCACTTAAATGTCTGTATGCGATTAACGAATGTCTATTATAAAATCCTTTGCCAAGATAGATGTAATTGTAGGTGTACAAATCAACGACTTCACCATTTTTATTCAGGTCTTCTACACGTTCGATTTCGTTGCTGAAAATCCATTGGTGACCCAATGCAAGTCTTCTTTCTTCGTTCTTCTTTAAATATAATTTCGCCATTTAATTTTCTAAGTTTTTTGTTTCAATTTTTATTTCGTTCATGCACTTAAAATGTCCAAAAGGACACTCAGGCAAACCAATGTGTGTGCAAGGCCTGCATTGTAATCCTTTTATTTCAAATACTTTCGATTCAGTTAGTTGAGGAAAGAAGCCAAATTCTTTTACTGTTGAGCCGAATATTGCATTTACTCTTTTCCCTAACGCTTCTGAAAAATGCAAAATTGCACTATCGTTGGTAATCACACATTCAGAATTATAAATTACATTCGCAAGTTCGTTATAATTTAATTTCCCGCACAAATTTATTGCTCCTGTTTGCTCCTCTATATATTTACAAATTTCTTTATCCTTATTGCTTTCATCACCTACTAGAATTGCTTTTACTTTAAAATCATTTATAAGCTGAACAAATTTTTCTTTAGGATAAGTCTTTGTAAAATGTTTTGATGAAGGTGCCAGAACTATATAACTTAAATCATATTTTTTAGCAGCGTCAAACTTTAAATCTGAGTAAGTAAACTCTTTATATTTCTCTGCAAAATTTTTCCCGCCTGTGTTAATATACTTAAGATAAACAGGGATAATCTCTGCAAATAAATTCTTCTTGAACTTAACAAGTAAAAATTTCTTAAAGGTATCCTTCTTATATCTTCTTACATTCAGTCCGGTAAAAGATGTTAGCAGAATTGAGCGGAAATTCTTATGTATATCGAGTACTAAATCGTAATTCTCTTTTCTTATTTCTGTTTTTAATTCCGATAACGGCTCTCCTGAAAAAGTGATGAGCTTCGTTACATTTGGGTTTAATTCAACTACAGATTTATAAATTGATTTTGTAAGATAATGAATTTCAGAACCGGGATACTCTTTTTTAAGAGCATTTATAAGAGGAAAAGAAAGTATTATATCTCCTAACGAAGAAAAACGTATTATCAGAATTTTTTTCATAACACAGTTTCATTTACATCAGAAAACTATTCTGCATTTTCCTTTACAACTTCCTGCATCACAGGAGCAGATTCAAAATTCGTTTCAATAAACTGATGCTCAAAGTCCTCTATATTAATATTATCTTTCAGATGCTGAATAAAATCCATTCCGTATTTATTTAAAAAATAAATAATGTTCAGGCTTCTTTCCTGTAAAACATTATCCGGGAATATTACAGATAAAATTTTATTAAGCTGTTTAGTAACGATTTCATTCTGATTCAGATACGAAGTGAGAAATTTTTCTTTCAGAACGTTAATCGAATCTTTATACTGCTGATCTTTCTTCTCGAGTGTATTTACAAGACTTTTATCAATGCTCTCAAGTTTTTGCTTGAACTGATAGAAGACTCCATTTAGTTCATCAACATAGCTTGTGAAAAGCTCTTCTACATTCATTTCAGAAAATTTCTCCACCATTCTGCGTGCTGTGTCTTTTGGATGAAACAAATCTAAAATCTTAAGCTTATTTTTTTCAAGAAATGTTTCAACTCTTTTTTCTACAATTGTAATAGAAGTCCTTGGGTAAATTACAGGCATAGGAGTATCGTAAAATTCGTAAGCATCTTTTATCTGAGCAAAGTAGGCTACTTCAGACGGACCTCCCACGTATGCAATTGTGGGCAAAATTGTATCCTGACAAACAGGGCGAAGTAAAACATTAGGACTGAATAATTCAGGATTTGTATTTACCATCAGCATCATTTCATCACGGCTAAATTTCTGACGTGAATTTTTCAATGCATAGCTCTCCGCATCCTTTGGCTCTATTAAATATCTATTGCCGTTATGGTTGTAAAAAAGATTTATAGGTTTGGGTTTTATTACAGGGTCGTACTCATGCTCCATCTCTGCAGAAGAAATAATTACCTTCTCACATAAAGCAGGGTAAGTTGATAATTCTTTTTTGAAAATCGATATGAGAGGTTTCTTCAAATCTTTTTCAGAAGGATCCATGAAAATCAATCCTTCATCTTTCAGAAAATAATTAAGTAAACGCGCAAAAGATGTTTTTAAATCGATACCAACTTTATAAGAACGGTTTATGTAATCAAAAACTGTATTCGTAAAATCCGTTTCTACAAGATTACTTCTTATTTCATTTTTAAACTCTTCAATCTTTTCATCAAGCCCAATTGTACCTGTTGGCTTAATATATTTTTCCTGCTCACCTTCCGCGCCGAAGTACGCGATATTTTTTACTTCGTTATCTTTTGCAAGAAGATTGATATTATTTATCTCAAGGAAATCGTGGTCTTCGCACTCAAGCCAGAACACTGGAACGAAATTATAATCTTTAAATTTTTGATTTAGCTTATTTGCAAGCTGAACAGCATTAAGCGCTTTAAGAATTGTATATAACGGACCTGTTAGCATTCCAACCTGCTGCCCTGTAACTACTGCAAATGTATTGGAGCTTTTCAGCAGTTCAATATTTTCGTAGGTCTTCTCTGTTGAGTTAAAAAATTTATTCTGAGTTGTTAGCACTCTGCATAAATCATCACGCGTAAAATCCGATTCCTTTAAATAAGTATTTTTCTTTTTTATTAGCGCATTCAGAAATTCATTATCGTCTCTGTAATCATATTTATAATAGTGCTTTACCTTTTCAAAGTCATCTATGTAGTCTAAAAAAAGATCGTTAAAATCCGGGAGAGTATTATATGGTAGTTTCTTCAATTTGTATTAGATTTAGTAGGAAAAATTACGCATTAATATTGAAATATAATAGGCAGTATTAGTTTCATTTTTTGCGAAATTTTATCAATATCCAATTTTTTCTACTTAAATATTGATATATTTTAAGTAACCTTGCATTACCCCATTTTAATAAAAATAAAATAAGCCATGATGAAACTTTTTATAGCAATTTGTCTCTCATTTGTATTTATAAATTCATTTGCAAATTACTCTACACCCGGTACCGGCAAACGATGGAGCTTGGATAGTCTTGTTGCAAATGCCCCGGGACATGTAACATTTTCAGGGAATGCTTATCTATTTAATGATACAATCACAATTTCTCAGAGCGATACTCTTTTCATTCTAAAAAATGCCACTTTAAAATTTGCGGCAGGTGTATTTGTTGATATTAACGGAGTGTTGAGAGTAAATCCTCCTGACTCTGTAAAGATAACTGCTCAGGATACAACTCTTAAATTTCTAGGATTAAAATTTGAAGACTTATCCGACGGTTCATTATTAAAGAAAACAATTTTTGAGTATGGATGCGCAATTAGGATGCTTGACTGCGATATAATAATTGATAGCTGTATTATTCGGAATAATACCTTGAACAGTTCATTCTCTTCAAGCGGAGTTATAACTTTCTTCCGTTCCAATTCAACAGTATCCCACTGTAAAATTTTTGGTAACAGAAGCGCAGCTTTGCAAAGCGGAGCGAACATTGCTTCATCGGGGCAAATTTTATTCAATGAAATTTTTGATAACGTAACTGCAAACGGAAACACTCCCCAAATAAACTGGGGTGCAACGAACGTAACACCACCCATGGTAATAAGAGGAAATATTATCAGCGGAGGACTTTTTACAAATGCGGGTGGAATTGCTTTTCTTCCCATTGGAACTGCAAATGTTATAATTGAAAATAACGTCATTAGAAAAAACCGGTATGGAATAACTTTCGCTGCATCAACAATTACAGCTTATGTAAATAATAATCTTATCGATACAAATAATATTCAGGGAAGTCCAAATCTTGGCGGCAGCGGAATAAATTTTAACTCCCCTACTGCAATGAGTGTCATCTGTACGCGGAATAAAATCCGCGGGAACTTGTGGGGCATTACGATTCAGGGTGGAGCAAAACCAAACCTTGGAAACATTGTAAACTCTGATACTACTGATATAGGATTGAATCAGTTATACGGCAATAGTAACTCAGGAAAAATTTATGATTTGTATAACAACACACCTGATAGTATAAAAGCTCAAAATAATTATTGGGGAACTACAATTTTAGATTCAGTAGAAGCGCATATTTTCCACAGACCCGACAGTACAACTTTAGGCTTCGTAGATTATCTCCCTATAAGAGTCGTTACTTCAATCAGTTCAGGCAATTCCTCTTCGTTAGTAAATGGATTTAAATTATTTGATGCATATCCGAATCCTTTTAATCCGTCAACAACCTTATCGTTTGAAGTAGGAAGAAAGATGAATGTTGTATTAAATATTTACGATTTAACCGGAAAACTAGTGCAAACTTTATTTACAGGTGAAAGAGAACAAGGCAGATATGAAATTCAATTTAATGCAGAAAAACTTTCAAGCGGAATGTATTTCTACAGATTGGAATCGGATGGACTTACAGATACAAAAAAACTTATATTACTAAAATAGTTTTATTGGAAAAAAAGAATAAAATATTTGCAATAGTACTCGTTGCAGCCCTGGGTTATTTTGTCGATATTTACGATTTAATTCTCTTCAGTATTGTAAGAGTTGCTTCGTTAAAATCATTAGGAGTTCCTGAAGGACAAATGCTTGATACAGGCGTACAGCTGCTGAATATGCAGATGGGTGGAATGCTTCTCGGCGGAATTCTATGGGGAATACTCGGCGATAAGAAAGGAAGAATATCCGTTCTCTTCGGTTCGATATTTTTATACTCACTTGCAAATATTTTGAATGGCTTTGTTCACAGTGTCGAATTGTATGCTGTACTTAGATTCATTGCAGGTATCGGTCTTGCAGGAGAGCTTGGCGCAGGGATAACTTTAGTAAGTGAAGTAATGCCGAAAACTAAACGCGGATACGGAACGATGATTGTTGCCTCTATAGGTGTTATGGGCGCAGTTGCTGCTGCATTAATTGTTGAGCTTACCGAGTGGCGCACTTCATATTTCATAGGCGGCGCGATGGGACTTGCAATATTAGCATTACGCTTTGGTGTTTACGAATCAGGGATGTATGATTCCATCAAGCAAGCTTCCCATATAGGCAAAGGTGAATTTCTAAAATTGTTCTCAGATAAGGGGCGGTTTTTAAAATATATTTATTGTATTTTAATCGGTCTGCCACTTTGGTTTGTAGTTGGAATACTTATTACGTTCTCCCCAGAATTCGGAAAGGTATTTGGA
>JBBRQV010000180.1:0-6136 GCA_038225955.1 Ignavibacteria bacterium
AAGGAAAAAGTATATAGCCTACAGCAAAAAATAAGACTACAAAGAGTAATACATATTCGAATATGGAAAATTTTCTTTTCATATTATTCTTATCTTTTTACCAGCCTTATCTTAGTAGAATTAAATTCTAAGTTAACGTTATCGCCGATGCCAAAATGTGAAGTCTTTTCATTGGAGAATGAGATACTTTTTATCTCCTTGCCTTTACACTCTATAATAAATTCTGTATGCGAACCGTTATATAAAATTTCTTTAATCTTTGCATCTGAATTGGATTCCGACTTTTTTATTTTTAATTCTTCTGGAAGAATTGTGAGCACTTCATCTATTTGAATATCTGTTATACCTAAAATATTATCCGATTCGTTTGCGCTAAAAATATTATAGTGCCCAACAAACTCAGCAACAAAAGAATTTACCGGAGTATTATACAACTCATGTGGTGTCCCGACCTGTTGAATCACTCCCTTGTTCATCACTGCGATTCTATCGGAGAGAGCAAGTGCTTCACCTTGGTCGTGCGTAACATATAAACTGGTAATTCCTGCATCACGCTGAAGCCGTTTTAATTCACGGCGTGCTTCCAATCGTAATGCGTAGTCAAGATTTGAAAGCGGTTCATCAAATAAAATTAAACTCGGTTCATTCACAATTACTCTTGCAAGCGATGCCCGTTGCTGCTCGCCTCCGCTAAGCTCAGATACAGAAGCGTTCGCCTTATGAGAAAGATTTACTTTTCTTAAAACGTCTTCAACTTTTTTATTAATCGAATCTTTGCTAACTTTATTTATCTCAAGTCCGTATGAAATATTTTTTGAAACGTTCATATTAGGGAAGAGCGCATAGTTCTGAAAAACTATTCCGACTTTCCTCTGCTGCGGAGTTAAATTCGTGACATCTTTCTCTTCAAGAATAATCTCACCCGAGTCAGCGTTTTCAAGTCCCGATATTATTCTAAGCAGCGTGGTCTTCCCGCATCCACTTGGTCCAAGCAGTGAGAAGAACTCCCCTTTCTCAATCTCAAGATTTATGTTTTCTAAAACAGTCTGTTCAGAAAATTTTTTAACGATATTTTTTATACTTAGGAACACAGATTCTTATGATTAATATAATATCACAGATAAATTGTAATTTACAAATTGACTGACAACGAACAACTGATAACGATTAACTATTTCTTACCCTTTATTTCGCTGTCCCACTTCTTCATCCAGTCGCCTTCTTTTTCCGATATCATTTCCCAGTCAAGCTCAAGCTCTTTATAGTCTGCTTTCTTTATCCAGTCAGGTAAAGTTTCTTTTGCAATGTCCGTTCGCGCAGGAATTCTATAAAATTTCTCTGCCTGCAATTTTAATGCTTCATTAGATGTAACGAACTCGTAGAATTTTTTTGCATCCTCTATATTCTTAGTTCCTTTTACAATAGCTATTCCATCGGTTAGTACTACTGTTCCGCTTTTCGGGAATAAATATCCGAACGGATATTGATAAGCATTTGCCTGTAAAATAATATCGGGCATATTCCATAATGTAACAGGTTCTTCAGTTCCACCAAGCTTTAAATACATTTGTGTTGCATCGGCGGAGTATGTCTTTGTGTTTGCATCAAGTCCGCGCAGCCATTCCCACCCTTTATCTTCGCTGCCGTTTGCTTTAACTGACATGGCAAGGATTGATGAGAAAATTACACGTAACGTTCCCGATGCCATGGGGGCGCGAAGAACAATTTTATCTTTCCACGGCGCTTGTACTAAATCGCTCCAGTCCTGCGGCGCAGTTGCATTATTTAAAACTTTATTATTGAATGAAATTACTTCCGGCGTTAAAAACGTTCCGTACCACGTATCGTTTTTTCCTTTGTGAGTTCCTGTTACGCTTGCTGCCCATGTAGGGGTATATTTTTCCAAAAGCCCTAGCTTATCTGCTCTCATAAATAATGTTGCCGGCGCTCCCCACCATATATCTGCCTGCGGATTATCTTTTTCAGTTTTTACTCTGTCTATAATTTCCTGCGAACCCATATCCAGCCATTGAACATCTATCTCGGGATTCTTTGCTTCGAACTGCTTTTCAAATTCGCCTAACATTTCTTTTCCATGCGGCGAGTAAACAACGAGCTTGCGTTTATTATTTTTTGAGCAGGATGAAATAGTAAGAACCAGTAAAATTAATAAAACAATACTTGATATTTTTTTCATAAACTTATAAAAATTTTAATTTTGCCACTAAAACACAAAAACACTAAACCCCACAAAATTCACCAAAACAAAATCATTTCAATCATTAAAAATCTGTGTAATCAGTGATTAAAAATTCAATTTGTCGTCGGATTATAAACTTTCTTTTTAAAGTAAACTTTATTCAGTTTTTCAAATAATTGCTTCGTCTGTTCTATTTTATTTTTATCGTTCAAGTCGTACCAGATGTAATGCTCGTAATCTCCCATGTTCATTAAGAGCTGCATTGTTCCCTGCGATTTATGTTCGGCAATAACCCAGTTAGCTATAATTTTATAATTGAGTTTATCATTAAAGCTGAACGGCATTGTTCTATCGAAAGTAAATGTCAGCGGGTCGGGACTTATACTAGTAACGGGATAAGCCGGTAAACCAGTGAATGTAAACTTCGCAGTATCACCCTTTGAGCTCATCGTTCCGCCAAGTACAACAGGCCTTGTATCAAGCGGCATTTCATTCACAACCTGCAGCGTTAAAATCGCCGATGATGCATGATGTGCATGTGTTGTCGGTACAGGCAGAAGGCAAAAAATATAATTGTACTTCCCTGCCTCTATAATTTCTTTCAGGCGCGTTTTAATAAATGGAATGTCCCAAACCGTGCTATCCATAATCTCGTGAACATTTGTTGTATAGCGATGGTCTTTCTGGTCGAGAAAGAAAAAATCTTTTATGCCTACGATTGCACATCCGGATTTAAGCTCCTTCTTACGAATATCAGGCAGATATTTTCTTCCGACATCTTCATCGGTAAGCTCAAGTCCATAGATGCTTTCGGCAAGAGTTGAGTATTTATATCCCCCCTCTCCGTCAGTAATGAGGCAGAGGTCAACTTTCCCTTTAAGTGCGTGAGTTATCTGGTACACAGTCCCCGAGAAAAGCGCATCATCATCAGGATGCGCAGTTATTATAAGAACTTTTACCGTTGTATCAGATTGCGCGTTTAACTTTATTGAAATTAATAAGAGAAGAATTATAAGTGGAAAGAATTTTTTCATTTTACTTTATTATATAGAGTAGAATTGTTGAACAAAGTTAGACTAAAAAAAATAAAGTTAAAATGAGAAAGGGAGTTCAATACAATTTGATTAATAACAGTAACCCCATCCTTCAGGATGGGGTTTGCATAAACAAATATGAAGCCCTTCAGGGCAAAAGATGGCTTAGTTTGACCCTAAAGGGAAGACTTTATATTCTTTGTTGTCCCCATCCTAAAGGATGGAGTTACTGTGTGAATAAGAAAAATTATTTATTGAATAATATTATCAACATAAATTTTTTATATTCAGTTTTATCCGATTAATGCATAAAAATAACTTTGACTTCCTCAGGCTTGTCTTTGCGCTTTGCGTGATTATCACTCACTCATATACCCTAACTGGTGCGGCGGAAACTGACTGGATGCATACACTAACGCATGGACAAGTATTTTTTTCATATATCGGAGTGCGCGGCTTCTTTATTATAAGCGGCTATCTTATCTATCAAAGTCTTCTCCGCAGCAAAACCATCTACATTTTTTATTGGCACAGGATTTTACGCATCTTTCCGGGACTGATTGTAGTGCTTCTTTTTACAATAGTCTTCTGTTACTTTGTTCACTCGGGTGATTTCCATTCTTACATTACAAATAAATCCGTCTGGACTTACTTTCCCAACAATATAAAACTTTTCCGTCTTCAGGGCACTATTCAGGGAGTGTTTGAAAACAATCCTTATAAGGACGATATCAACGGCTCGATTTGGACTCTCGGCTACGAGTTTATTTGCTACGTAATACTTTCCATCCTTTTCTTTATTAAGAGAGGGCATAAGATTATTTTATCTTTGGCGTGCTTGTTCTTCTTTGTCTCTAATATTTTCTTTATGGATACGTATGCCAAAATTCATTTTGTGATTTTTGCTTATGACATGATTGATTTCGGAACGTTCTTCTTTGCCGGCTCGCTGCTCGCCTGCTTTACCATAGAAAAGATAAAATATCGAAATGCTTTGATGTATATATCGTTCACTCTATTAATAGTATCGTTATTTTTCAACGCCTTTAAAACCGTGCATTTATTTGCAATGCCTGTGGCGGTTATTTTATTTGGTATCACTGCAACGAAATATATAAGCGGACTTGCAAAAAGCATTGGCGATCTCTCATACGGAATTTACATCTACGCCTTCCTTATACAACAGGCGTTAGTACACTTCTTTCACATCGATCAGTTTGCCCTCACTATTTATTCTTCACTCATCTCTATTATATTCGGATTTCTCTCATGGCATTTAATTGAAAAACAGGCATTGAAGTATAAGAATTATTTCGATAAATCTACAAGTTCTTGAGAAATAATTACATATTAGTAGATTTTATAAAATATGACAAATATGTTATTTTCTACTTAATATTTTCTGTATTATACTAAAGAAAAACAGCTATGAGAAAGCTAATCTTCATACTTTTAATATTCCTTTTTCCATTGGTAAACAACTCCTACTGCCAGTGGTATCAGCAAGTTAATCCTATAAATAAAATAATAAAGCACATCGACTTCATTGATTCCATGAAGGTCTGAGGTAATTCTACAATTTCTCAGCAAGGTGATACAAGCTTTATTATTCATATGCCAAACGGAGGTACAAATTGGTCAGTGCAGTATTTCCAAAAAGATATTGGGATGAACTGTATGGATATGGTAAATGACTCAGTTGGGGATATATTTTGCGCTGATTATAATCTCATAAGTTCGGCAATGCTAAAGACCACCAACGGCGGAGTGAACGTTCACATCAATAAAACAAATCAATTCAACAAGTTCTGCTGAGAAATTTACTTTGTATCAAAATTATTCCAACCCCCTTCAATCCTAAAACCACTATAAAATTTTCATTAAAAGAAAATTCTTCATTTATACTTTCTATCTACGACCTAACTGGTAAATTGATTAATAAGTATAACTCAAATAACTCTGTATCTGAAGGAAATTATGAAATTCAGTTTGATGCTTCTTATTTATTATCAGGAACATACATTTATAATCTGGAAGTGTTTGATAATACGAAAAATCTAAAATTTCAGAAAACAAAAAAGATGCTGCATGTCAAGTAGTTTTTCAAAAAATCTACCTACTTATAGGCAGCATTCTCTTTCCTTTTAATATAAAATACTTTAAATTTAAGTAAATAATTCATCTCATTAATGTTGGTACTGTGCTTCGCACAGAAATTCTGGATTTTTAAAATCCGTCAAAAAACCCTGAATTTATAAAATAATGCTAGTATTGTAAAAAAACGAACCTGCTGTATTTTTCATTCAGCATTTTTTCAGGAGTGTGGTTCCTGAAATTATTTATTTCAGGAAAATAAAAATCATAATGAAAATGAAAGCAATCAAATCTTTTTTATACCTGATTCCAATAATCGTGTCAGCTTTAATTTTTTTCAGCTGCAAGGATTCAATAACTAATTCCGGAACACAACTGAATCCGCATCACGTCAGGTCTGAGCAGGAATTTGTTTCTAATACAAATTTAAGAGCATATCCTGGAGCAGTGGTTGTTGTAGAGCTGGAGAACCTGAACTCTCCACCCGATACCTTACATCGTGATACAGGCACAAGGGGTGTGGACATTATTCCTTATACATACCTTGAAACTCATGAACATCATTTCAGACTTGCAGCAGGAAGTTCATCCGAAAAATCATCAGGCTTCTCCCCCAGATTTAAATCAAAACTTGTAAACGAATCCTCGGGAGCAACAATCTACGAACTGACCCCGGATAATGACAGCGTTGTAGTTACAATTCCTGCCGGAAATTATCAACTGTATCTTACTTCACTTGTAGAATTCGGTACTGATTCATTAGAAAGCCAAACCGTATTTATTCAGCCCGATACAATTTTTGCTTTAA
>JBBRQV010000181.1:0-6074 GCA_038225955.1 Ignavibacteria bacterium
GGCCGATTGTGAATGCATATATGAACATACGAACTGCAAGATTCCCGTCTGTTTTTATTGTCAAATTATTTTATCCTGCCTCTTTAATTTCAAATTTCTAATTTCAGATTTCAAATGTAAAAAATAAGATTATGATAGAAAATTTCGGTATTAAAATAGTATCTGCGGGTAATTCAAATTTGAAATTTTACTTCTGAAATTTGAAATTGAACCGCCTTTTTTCTCTAATCTAAATACATTAAATTTGAATTATAATGCATTTAATATAGTTTTATATAGTAAATATATTTAGAATGTATTAAAAATTAAATTTAAAAAATTATGTACGGCGGCGGATATATTTACGAGGACTCAACAAACAATCAGCAAGACCAGTCAACTAACGATGCTGCAAAGCTTGAAATTTTTGAGGCAAGAATTGCAGCGGGCGAAAAAATTGAACCGCAGGACTGGATGCCAGCTGACTATCGCAAGCAATTGATAAGAATGATTGAGCAGCATGCGCACTCAGAAATCATCGGCGCTCTGCCGGAGGGAACGTGGATAACACGCGCACCTGGATTCAGACGTAAGCTTGCATTGATGGCTAAGGTTCAGGATGAAGTAGGGCATGCGCAGCTTTTATACAGCGCTGCAGAGACGTTGGGAAAATCGCGAGAAGATATGATAAACGATTTAATCACGGGAAAATCGAAGTACTCAAATGTATTCAACTATCCTGCCGAAACATGGGCAGATACTGCAGTGATTGCATGGCTTATTGATGCAGGCGCAATTATAAATCAGGTAGCGAACTCAAAGGGCTCATACGGTCCTTATTGCCGCGCGCTTGAAAGAATTTGTACGGAAGAATCATTCCATTTAAAATACGGACATGATAACGTTGTATTCCTTGCAACCGGAACTCCAACACAAAGAGCAATGGTGCAGGATGCATTGACAAGATGGTGGCCTCCGATAATGCACTTCTTCGGGCCGTCGGATAAAATTTCCGTTCACAATGAAATTATGATGAGATGGAAATTAAAAATGGCGAGCAACGATGATATGAGACAGAAATTTTTAGATATGTACGTTCCAAAAATCTGGGACCTGGGATTAACAATTCCTGACCCAAACTTACGCAAAGATGAAACAACAGGGCAATGGCTTTACACTGAGCCGGACTGGGATGAATTTAAACGAGTTATTAATGGCGGCGGACCTTGCAATAAGGAAAGACTTGCCGTGAGAAAAATGGCTGAGGAAAGAGGCGAGTGGGTTCGTAAGGCATTGATGAAAAAAGAAGAGCAGTATATAACTCCGTTGGCGTAATTTGCATTCCCAACGAGGACGTTGGGAATGAGAAGATATATTTCCCCCTCCTTAATAAGGAGGGGGACTGAGGGGGAGGTTATGGAATACCTTCCCATTAACCCCTCCCTAACCCTCCCCTTAGTAAGGGGAGGGAACAATCACACTTAACAAAAAACAAAAATTGAAATCCGACTCCCAGAAAAATTCTACCATAAAATCTCTTGACCCCAGGGTAACGAGAGCAGATATTCCTAACGATGAAAAACTCACGATTGAAACTCCGCCGCTTGACCAATGGCAGACTTATGAAGTCTTCCATCAGATAAAGAAGGGCGACCATCATACGCATGTCGGTTCAGTGCATGCAGCAAATCCTGAATTAGCATTTTTAATGGCGAAGGAACAATACGGCAGACGCGGTAAGTGTGTCAACATTTGGGTTGTGAAAACGGCAGATGTGTTTACAGTCGATTACGATTACGCAGATATGTATGAGAATAATTCTGAGAAAATGTATAAAGAAGCGGGCGGATATAAAGTAATGGAAAAAATTAACAAGTATAAAAAAGAACATAAGAAAGAGATTGAGGAGTTAAAGAAATGAGCGAAGGTATATTAGATACAGAGCATTCGAAGGCAATAAAAAATCTTCTGTTCAGAATGGCAGACGATGAGCTTATACTCGGTCATCGTAATTCAGAATGGACGGGACTCGGGCCGATTCTTGAAGAAGATATTGCATTCTCTTCAATGGCGCAGGATAAGCTTGGGCATGCTCAGGCATTATATAATATTTTAAATTCTATGGGAGAGAAAGATGCCGATACACTGGCATTCACCCGTAACGAAAAGAATTTTTACTGCTGCCACTTTGTTGAGTATCCGATTCGTGATTATGATTTTAGTTTGATGCGACATTTTTTATTTGATACTTCAGAGGCAATACGATTTGATATGCTTACAAAGTCTTCACTTGAACCGCTTGCAAATCTTGCAAAGAAAGTAAGAGGTGAGCTGAAGTATCACACTATGCATGCGAATATCTGGATTAACCAGCTTGGCAAGGCAACGGATGAAAGCAATATAAGAATGCAGGCAGCATTGAACGAATGTTATCCGTTAGCGCTTGGGATTTTTGAAAAGTCTGATTATGAAAATATTTTGATTGAAGCGGGAGTTTTTGACGGAGAGGAATTGTTACAGAAAGTATGGACGGATATCGTCAGCGAAATATTAGAAAAAGCGAATTTAAAAATTCCGGTAATAAATGAATCAGGATTAAGTACTCTTTCGTTCGGGGGAAGAAAAGGGTACCACACAGAATACTTACAGCCGCTTCTTGATGAGATGACGGAAGTCTATTCAATTGATCCCTCGGCAGAATGGTAATAGCAATGGAAGCAATCGCATATATAACAGAGGAAGAAATTCTTTCCATGTTACAGGAAGTAAAAGATCCTGAGATACCGCGTGTATCTGTAGTTGAGCTTGGAATGATAACGGGAATAAAAATTGATAAGGATAACCGAGTCGAAATAAAAATGACTCCTACATTTGCCGGATGCCCCGCCGTAGATATTTTAAAGACTGAAATCAAAAATAAAATTCTAGAGCTTCCTGTAGTAGATGTAGAAGTGAAAGTTGACTTCGATGTTCAATGGAGCTCTGATATGATTACTGAAGAGGGAAGAAAGCATCTGAAGGAAGCCGGCTTTGCTTTGCCTCAGCACTTGCATAATGAATTTGTTACGATTGATTTATTAACAAACGTGGAGTGTCCTTTTTGCGGAAGTAAAAAAACGCGGCTTCGAAATCCTTTCGGACCAACTCTCTGCCGCGCTATACACTATTGTGATGCTTGCTCTCAGGCATTTGAACAATTCAAACCCGTCTAGCTTATATAAAATCTTATGCTTTGATCTTTTTATTTTTATTTCTGAAAGTGAAAGCAAACATTAATCCAAGACCTACTACTACAGGAAGTTCCATTCCGAACAATCCGCATTTCTTTCCGCCTTCAGATTTTACAGTTGCAGTCATGTTAATGTCATCTTTAAGGTCAGCAACAGTTTTATTCCATGTTACTTTCATTCCGTCTTTTGTACCGTTTGTAGCTGTTACTTCAGCAGCGAAGGTAGTTTCATAAGTAAGTTTAAACTCTTCCATTCCCATGCCGCCGGAATTGGCAGTATCTTTTAGTAAAGTGTATTTATAATCCATTCCATCCTTACCTTTCGCCCAGCTTGTTTTTGATTTGGCAAAACCTTTTGCATCACTTAGCTTGTTGAAGTCTTTAAACGTGACGTTTAAGTTTACATGCTTTGTTGAGTCATCTGTATTTTCTGTTACTTTGATGTCTGAAGCTTCAACTCCTGTTGCAGTGTAATTTGATTTTACGCCTGATTCAGAAAAAGAGAACCCGCCAATATCGTCACCCATTGATAAGTTCTTCATTGAAGTCCAGTAATGAAGTTTGATTGAGCCGGAGCCGTCTTCTTTAAGAGTTGTTTTCTGATCAACGTTCACACAACCGTTAACGAAAACAAGACATAAAACGACAAATAAAGAGAGGATAAGAGATTTCATTTACTTTGGTTTTAATTTATAGGAAAGTTTAAAGTACCCTTTTTCATAAATAACTTCAATTCACATTTGAAATTAATATAAAAGCTGTTGTTATTAGAATAATGAAGACCTGAGAAATTAAAATATTATTTGTTTGACAATCCGATGAGAACTATTCCGAGAATTATTAAAGCTATGCCCATTATTTTCTGTTTGTTGATTTCCTCTTTCAGATAGAATTTGGAAATAAGAGTAACCCATAAATAGCTTAATGAAGCATAGGGGTAGAGAACACTCAGCTCTCCGCCTTTTAACGCCATGATGTAAACTCCCGCAGAGACTACCATCATAAATGCGCCGAAAATAATTTTAGGATGCTTGATGATATTAATGAAAGACATTTTTATTTCATGTACTCCAACTTTTAACATTATAGGACCTACTGCTCCTATAAGTGTGCTAAGTATTACAAGACCAATTGCCCATAATTCAGTTTTGCTTCCCAGCTTTCCCTCCGTATCCAATGAAAGAAACTCCGGCGACAATTGCTGCCACACCTGCAAATCTTAATACACTATAAGTATCTGATGGAAAAAAAAGAGGGGAGATAATGCTGACCCAAACGTATGTTAATCCTATGAAAGGATATAATGTAGAGAGGTCGTCCTCTTTTAAAGCAATGGTAAGAATTAAAAAGCTAAGGCCGTAAGCAATGAATCCTGCTATAAGAACAGGATTCATTAACGTATCTATTAAACTGTGTTTTTCTGTAACGGCTGTATTGGAAGATAATTTGAAAAGTATTTGCGCTGCTGTTCCAAGAAATGAGCATATAACTACTAAAAGTATTCCGGTATAATGTTTCATTCAACAGAGTTACTTTATAGAACTAATGAGAAATTAATTTGAGTCTTCGTCTCTTTTCTTAAGGTCAATAGTTATGGGTTCAATAGGCGCATTTCTTCTATATATCTCAATTCCATTATCGACGTAAAGTAAATCATAAAATCTATTTAAAACAATCGGGTCAATCTTATCACGCAGCCTGTAGTAAGGGTTTTTGTTATCAATAAGAATCCAGTTAGCATAGTCCTGCGGGCGGGCTAAAGTTTTTGGTCCGATTTCCCAGCTCTCAGGATAAATTCTGTTTTTAATATCAATCTTTGTCCAAGGCTTAATGGAGAAGTTTACACCGTCGTAAAATATTGTACCACCCTTGTAATTCATTCTTAAAAATTCTGATGCCCTGTTAATTTCCGGACGTGAATTATTAAAGAAGGCTGTCTCAACAATTACAGGTGCGCCTTTTGGCCAGTTGTAATAATAACTAAGTGGAATAATTAGTGCTAATACAAAATAGCCTATGTAGTATGGAAGATTTCCGTAATATCTGTACTCGTAAATTTTATATGAAAGATATCCTATGAAAAATGCAACACCCGGAATAATGAATACTCCGTACCGCGCATTGTAATATCCGTAAGGCTCTATATTCGGCATTTCAATAATAATAGAACCGGCATAAACTAAATAAATAGTAACAGGTATTGAAACTAAAAATATATAAGGAGTAATTGCAGAGAAACGGAATTTATTTACTAAGAAATAAATTATTATTCCGACTCCAAAGAGAAGCAGCGGAATAGTCCCGATTAACTGAACAATATTATTTAAGTAAACAACGAGTGAGAATAGTAAATCGCCTTTGGCATTAAATCTTCCGCCCTTTTCAAACCATGCCCCTGCGGAATACTCGCCTCGTAAAAATGCAATCGGGTCGCCGTAAACACTCCAGTTATGGTATAACCAAAAGCCGACAAATAAAGCAGTCGGAGCGACATATAATATTGAGTAGCGGATTACCATTGTTTTGTTCTTACCGAAGCAAAGAAGAACAACAGCGATGAAGGTAAAGACTGCAAATGTCCACCCTTCGTAACGCGAAGCTACTGCGAGCGCAGTCAGACATGCAGAGTATATAAACCAAACCTTTTCCCCTGTGACATTCCACTTCAGCAGATAATAAACAGACGACGTCATAAACATCATCAAAATTATTTCAGACATTGCCGTAGTTTGCAAATACAACACGCTGGGATTTATAACAAAAATAAATACTGCAATATATTGTGAAAGTCTGTGCTCAGTTATAAGTCTTACCGATAGAAAAATACAGCAGGATGTAATTACAAAGCAAGTAAGATTTACAATAC
>JBBRQV010000182.1:0-6033 GCA_038225955.1 Ignavibacteria bacterium
ATTCATAATGAGGCGTAATTTAGTTTTGAAAAATTATACAAATACTATTTTATTTTTTTTAAGAAATAGAATAGGGAGAACCAAAAATCGTAATAATAAAAAACAAAGCGGGTTATCTAACAGGGAGTCAGATAAGTTGAAAAGAATTTCGCCAGAAATATCTTTTAAAACAGAGTAATTCAAAAAAAATCTTTTTGTTTTTTGAATATAAGAAGAACAGTTTTATGAGGTTTTAAAAATGTCCTAATAGTTTTAATAGAATTTTGATTAACGCTTACTTTTTAATTCTTTTAAAACTATAATAAATCTAAAAAAAATCCTAACAAAATCCTAACAAAAATGGGTCACAAATTCAAAAAAATGTCCCCTAAAAATTAGGCTGAAATTGCACTTTCTTTGATAAAATGAAAAAACTCCTGCCGATTATCTCAACAGGAGCTCTATTAAAAGTCTTAATTCTGAATTTTAAATTCTGAATTATTTTATAAGCACCATCTTCATAGTCTTTACAAACGATTTATTTCCGCCTTCGGCGTTAATCGAATAAAAATAAATTCCGCTTGATAAAGATGAAGCATTGAAATTAACCGTATAATATCCTGCTGTTTTTATTTCATTTACAACCGAAGAAATTTCTCTTCCTGTAATGTCAAATATTTTTATAGAGACTTTACTATCGAAAGGCAAATCAAAATTAATTTTTGTCGAAGGATTAAAAGGATTAGGATAATTCTGCGATAAATTAAACTGCGCCGGAATACCAACGTTTACTTCATTAGCTAAATTGAAATATTGATAGTTACCGTTGAAATCAATTTGCTTTAATCTGTAATTATATTTTCCTGTTGCAACATTATTATCTGCGAAAGTATAATTTATCTGTGAATTTGTATTTCCGTTTCCTGCAATGTTTCCGATTTTATTCCACACACTTGCATTCGATAATTTTCTTTCAATATCAAATCCTGAATTATTTATTTCAAATGATGTTGTCCAGTTTAATTTTACATTGTTTCTTTCAGCGAATGAGTTAAAGCTTACTAACTCAACAGGCAATGGAGTGGGAGTCTGCAGTGAAATTTTTACTGTGGGCTTTGACGGGTCATTTGTCGTAATATCTAATGTAGCATTTTCAACATCATCCAGCTGTGATCCATTTCCTTTCCCGGGTCTTGGTGCGAGAGGATTGCATCTTACTTTAAATAGTCCGCTGTCGCTTGCTGCAATTGAACCGGGTGAAGAGAGCAGTGAAAACTTTGATGCATACGTTCCGTTGAATGCTGTGCCTGAAATTGTAAGTGCCGATGTTCCGGTATTCTTTAAGTAAAAATTAATTGTATCGGTAGATGCTCCATTGAAGGTGCAAATTGAATCTCCAGATGAGTTAAATCGCGCGCATGGACTTGTTGTGCCTGAGGTTTTATAAAAAGTAACAAAGCAACTATCGAATGTTCCACCTGTTCCTGTTTTTCCGTCGTATATTATTAGAGCCCAGTTACCGCTTGCACTCGTACCGTTAAACCCTCTTAGAGAGCAATCAGGCTTAACAAAACTTCCTGTATATGGCTGAGTCAATTGCTCCCAGAACACGGATGCTGAGTCAACTATATTAGCATTAATAATACCTGTTGTTGCAACTTGTGTATTTGGGTTTTCACTGAATATACACCTTGCGCTTAAAGCTGCGTTACTATTCGCACCTATAAGGTCAACATTGATGTCGCTGACTCTTGCATGTCTTATAAATAGTCTTACCTTTGTTTTCAAAATCTTGAAAGCAGAGAAAGTAGTAATTGATGTCTCAACTGTTCCGGATGTAGGGATTGTAGTTGGTCCGGTAATTTTTTGTGTAACACTTTGAATGCTTCCGATTGCATAGTAGCATAAATTTGTTGTATCAGGCGCGTGGATAGGGAAGCGGGCAATATTGCCGCTATTATCTTTTGCTGTTAAATAATACTGCACTTGGGTTTCCCATCCGTACCCGGGAATTATAAATGTAAAAGTATTACTAGCCTGTGAAGTATACGAAGCAGTATCAAACGCAGACCATCCTGCATTATTTTTATTGCTTCTGTAAATTACTTTTGGTGAAGTAACGTCAACTGTTCCGCCGCCTAAATCTGTAATATCAGCAGAAATAGAAGTAGGATAAGTTGAGTTATTTGATTCTACATTATCATGAACTATAGTAGGAGGAATGATATCTACTCCTGCTGCAAGTCTAACCGAGTTAAGCGCATTAATTCTTCCGTACCCAAAATATGAATTCCATTGACCATAGGTCTTAGTTGAATCGTATGCAACATTATCTATTTTATCACATCCTCTAAGCAAAGCATCTTTAACCTGCGCAGCAGTTTGTGAAGTATTGATGGAATAAATTAATCCTGCAACGCCCGCTGCATTAGGGCATGAACAGGATGTTCCGTTAAAATCTGTTGTATAGTCTCCCGCTGTTCCTGCAGCGGTATTATATCCTGCAGTTCCTTGCCTGTCAGTTGTAACTGTAATTGTTGGTGCAACTAATTCTATATCGCCTACTGAACCAAAGTAATTTCCGTTACCAAAGTTACCACCCCACCAGAATTGGCATCCGTTACCGGGAGATTTTTTCTGGTCATAAGCTGTAGATGCCCCTACGCAAATAACTGATGCAAGAGTTGAAGGATAAGCCGGCGGATTTCTTCCATCATTTCCGGATGAAAATAAAACAACGCATCCCTTACCGCCGTTACCGTAAGTAACGCAGCTATCAATTGCATTAGTCAAAGCAGAAGCAGGAGAACTGCCTCCCCAGCTATTAGAAGAAACCGCTGTTGAGCCGGTTTTTGCTTTATTGAAAGCAAGTACTATATATGCATTTGTTGCGCTGCCTGCTGCATCAAAAATCTGAAATGACCTAAGCTTACATCCATAGGCAATTCCCGAAACTCCAAGCGAATTATTTCCGGTTGCTCCGACTATTCCACCGGTACATGTACCGTGGCTATTAGGGTCAGTTGCAACACTATTAACATTTGTAGTTGCATTATAACCTGCAACAAGACTACCCCTTAAATCGGGATGAGTTGAATCAATACCTGTATCGAATACACCAATTTCAATTGAGCTTGAACCCGTTGTATAATCCCATGCAGAGCTTACTTTCATATCAGAACCGGAAAGCCCGTTGTAAGTAAGAGGGTCAAATCCGTCTGAAGAAGAATTTGCAGTTATAGTTTGTCCGGTATTATTCAAAGGCCATTGCACTGAGTAAAGCGGATCGTTAGGTGTAAAGTTTAATAAGCAGTAGTCAGGATAAATAAAATTCGGTTCGCAATATTCAAAAAGTCCTGTAGAAAAATACGCATCAGATAAATCCAAAGAAGTTTTTGTTACACCATTAACAGTTTTCATGTTGAACTGTCTGCTTCCCGGAAAACTTTCAACTATCTCAACTCCGTTTTGCAAATTCAAGATATCCAATTTATTTCTATCTGCTTCAGTTTTTAATTTAACCATAAACTCATCTGCGCAAATAATCGTCACTTTATAATTGCCAGGATAATAAGCAGGTGTAATGAATTTTATCAAATTTTCTTTTCCTGAAAGTTTATCCATATAGCTTTGCATTTTAGATGCTCCGCTGCCACCCTTGAAAAGAATTTCGTAAGTATTTTTATATGAATTTTTCAGCTCATCATTTCCATCAAGAACGCTTGCCAATTGATTCTCAAGCGCGCTTTTATTCTGAGCATATTCATTTGCAACGACGATTATTTTATCGTCTCTTCTCATTAATTCAATTTTAGTACCTTTGTAATAATAGTAGTCACCCGAGAACGCTGCATTTACAAATAATACGCAGAATAACAATGTTAGGATATTTTTCATATCATATTATGATTTATAGAATAAATTAAAAATTTATCTCAAAGCCGGAATAGTATTGATTTTACTTGTGTAGACAGCCGTGGGGATATCTGGCAAAACTTCTTTTGGGAGAAAGGTTTCCTTCTAATCTTTACTTATACAAATTAACTATAAATCCTAACAAAATCCTTACAAAAACGAGGGTATTTTAATTAATACGAATTGAAGGTTTCGCTATACTTCTACTTCTGAAATAATGTTGTTGGTTTATCAGAAAAAGTGATTTTGAAAAGGAGTTTTAGATTTGTTTTACAATAATTTAACTTCTAAAATTAATTTTAATAACAGGATTTTTAAATTGAATTAATAAATATATAATGGTGAAGGTTTCGGTTCATAAAACTATAAAAAAGCTTGTCTAAATTTTTTACTTTACTAACACCATTCTCTTAGTTTCAATAAAATTATTTGTTTCTATTCTATAAAAATAAACGCCACTTGAAAGATTTGAAGCATTGAAGTTCACAGAGTAGTATCCTGCAACTTGTACATTATTTACAAGTGAAGCAACTTCTATTCCTGTTACATCAAAAATTTTAATTGATACTTTACTATCGAACGGCAAATCGTAATTAATCTTTGTTGACGGATTGAAAGGATTCGGATAGTTCTGAGATAAGTTAAATTTATCGGGGATTTGTGAAGAAATAAGAACAGGAATATTTGTCACAACTGTTGTTTTATAAAGTTTTTTCCACTTATTGCTCAGGATGTATGCTGTTCCGTCATTAAAAATTTTCCCTCCGGTATATGTATCTAATGTATCATAAACATTTTCTTTAGTGATTGTCTCAAATGCATTTGAGGATTTTAAAATATAACTTAGGCTGTATCCCCAAATTTTATTGGTATCGAGAAATTGCCAGTAGTTAAAATATGTGGTACCCAAATCTTTTTGTAGATTCCAGTTCGTTCCTCCATTTGTAGTTTTCATAATATAATGTTGATCATTCACGTAAGTTTGCACGTATCCGGTATTTGCATTGAAAAATTTTAATAGGCCGTAAGTAGTCAATCTATTGCCGGTGTAAGGCTCCGGAACGAATATCTTAGTCCAGTTAGTTCCTCCGTTAGTTGTTTTCAGATATTCAGTTGAATCCAATACAGTTGTAGGCGGGTTGGTAACATGTTGTGCATATCCTGATATAAATCCGGTATTTGCATTTATGAATTCTATGTTGTGAAAAACAGTATAGTCCGTATTATAGCCTTGTAGAATAACACTCCATGTATTGCCTCTATCAGTAGTCCTATAAATCTGGTTGTTAGGATTATGTCCAACCTGGAAGCCGCCGGCATTTGCAAAAAAACCTACAGAGTCATTTATAAAAGTAATTGATTGGGCTAAATTGGTAACTCCTAATGGTGTCCAATTCAATCCACCATTGGTAGTTTTTCCAATTGTACTGGGAGATGAAGTGATTGCGTTTGTAGAGATTCCGTAAATCTCATCAAAAAAGATAACCTGTGCTCTGCTTCCATCTAAATATGAGGTTGACCACGTTGTGCCGCCGTTAGTTGTTTTTTTAAAATAGTACTTATACGGATCACTGGGGCTATTATCCACTACATATCCTGTAACACTATTTATAAAAGAAACCCAGCTGAAATAATATTGAGTTGTAGTGCACACAGTATAAGCAGGATTAATCGTTGGCTGTGAAAACGCATTTATTGACATGAAAAAAATAATTAAAGCGGTAATAAAATTTTTCATATGTGAAAAGTTTATTTACTATAAATATAAATGTGAACTTGAGAGTGTGAAACTTATGGGCAAAAAATAAATGAGCTAATAGTAATAGATAAGTCTAGCTATAAACAATTCTACGGAAATAACTTATTAAAAAACAAACTGTAAATCAAGACGAATTTGGATTTCAGAATTGGAGACTTCATTCCTTAAACCCCCTCCTTAATAAGGTTAATTATATATCAGTTGGGACAAAAATTCTCCCCTTGAGGGGAGTCCGACCTGAAAGGTCGGGAGGGGTGTTTTCTGGGACACCCACCGTCTCGCTTCGCTCGACACCTCCCTCAAGGGAGGAATTTATTTTCTTATACCAACAAGTATATATTTACAAGTAGAGAAGGAAAAACAAGTGCAAACAAAAAAGG
>JBBRQV010000183.1:0-5999 GCA_038225955.1 Ignavibacteria bacterium
CATTACCAACTACCTGCGCGCAAACCATAGTCATCGCCTCAGCTTGTGTAGGATTTACTTTGCCCGGCATAATTGATGAGCCCGGTTCGTTTTCAGGAATGATTATTTCACCTATTCCGCTTCGTGGTCCCGATGCAAGAAGACGAATATCGTTTGCGATTTTCATTAAGCTGCATGCAAGAGTCTTTAGCGCTCCGGAAGATTCAAAAATTGCATCATGTGCAGCCAATGCTTCGAATTTATTTTTTGCAGTTTTAAATGGAAGCTTTGTTAGTTCTGCAATATGCTTTGCTACAATTACATCATAATTTTTCGGAACATTTAGTCCTGTACCAACTGCCGAGCCGCCAAGAGCAAGCTCAGATAAATGCTCAAGCGAATTCTTTATTGCTTTCATTCCGTGCTCTAGCTGTGAAACGTATCCTGAAAATTCCTGCCCAAGCGTAAGCGGAGTAGCATCCATTAAATGCGTTCTTCCGATTTTTACGACACTCATATACTTCTCTGATTTTTCGTGAAGTGTTACTCTAAGCTTATCTACATTCGGTAGAGTATTATCAATTAAAATTTTATATGCTGCAATATGCATTGCAGTCGGGAAAGTATCATTGGAGGATTGTGATTTATTTACATCATCGTTCGGATGTAAAATTTTCTTTTCGTCAGAAAGTTTACCTCCGCTTAATACGTGCGCACGGTTTGCAATCACTTCGTTTACGTTCATATTTGATTGTGTGCCTGAGCCTGTCTGCCAAACAACTAAAGGAAACTCATCATCTAACTTCCCTGTTAAAATTTCATCGCAGACTTGTCCAATCATTTTCATTTTGTCTTCGGATAACGCTCCGCATTCAAAATTTGCCATCGCTGCTGCCTTCTTCAAAATTGCAAAAGCGTATATTACTTCCTTCGGCATTAAGTTACCACCGATTGTAAAATTTTCCTTCGACCTCTGTGTCTGCGCTCCCCAGTATTTATCAGCGGGTACTTTTACTTCTCCCATTGTATCATGTTCTATTCTGTAATCCATTTGTAATTTTATTTTCTTAAAATCTAAAATACCAAATTTGAATTTCAAATTAAATTCAAATTTACAAGCTAAACATAAAATAAAAACCCGATAGAGAAGAAATTCTACCGGGTTTGCAACACTTACTTCGTAAATTTAAAACATCTTATTTTACCAGTACCATTTTTTTTGTTTCTGTAAATTTTCCTGCTGAGATTCTATAAAAATATATTCCAGTAGAGAGTGAAACAGCGTTGAATGAATAATTGTAAACTCCTGAATTCAGATTTTCATTAACAAGAGATTGCACTTCTTTTCCCGAAGCGTCATAGATTGTAATATTAACAAATTCTCTTGCTGGTAATTCAAAATTAATATTTGTAACGGGATTAAACGGATTAGGATAATTTTGGTTCAACTTAAATCCTTTAGGTACATTTGAATTTATAGTACTTATTCCATTAGGGTCATCACCTGATATTTCCCTTATCATAATTGAGTTTCCATAAGTTGCTGCTAATATGTAATATTTTGAACGGGTCGAAATACTATCTATTGCTACCATTTCTGTAACGATAGTTGCTTCAGGCATTCCATTATTCCATCTGTACCAGTTAACTCCGCCATTACTAGTTTTGTAACATCCCATTTCAGTCCCAACATACAGTAAATTATCATTAGTAGGATGCGGAATAATATCACCCATAGGCACATTCGGAATATTACCTGAAATATTCGTCCAGTCAATCCCTTTATTTGTAGTTTTAAAAACTTTATTTCCTGCAGCAAGGCCGTCCATTAAAGCATAGGCGACATTTACATTAGTTGGATGAGGTTTTACACTTCTGACGCTAAAAAAAGATGGCAGCCCGCTGGAACGCTCAGACCATGAAACTCCATCGTAAACACGGAGCTTTTGTCCTTCAGAGCCTCCGGGATTTAAAGCTGCATAGACTACTGCGCCCGGGCTTACATATCTTGATACATTTATATTTGCTATGTCTGTCCCGGGAAATGCTTCTGTATTTAATTTCGTCCATGTATCACCGTTATTAATACTTTTATAGACATAATTTCCAGAATTATTATATAAGTAAACCGGAGCAACTAAATCTGTACGTATTTTATGATACCATTGAGTGCTTATATCAATTCCCGTATTTAATTCGGTCCAATTAATTCCTGCATTTGAGCTTCTGTATCTTCTAAATGCCCAAAGAGTATCATAATATCCGGCTGTACAATACACATTGTTTGAATTTGACGGGTCAACGGCTACCCCTCCACCATCGCCTCCTCCTACTTGCTGCCAAAATCCACCTCCATTTGTACTCCGTGAAATTCCGTTATCCTGTGAACCTCCTAAAATAAAATTTGTATTGCTTACTCCAACATCTATATTTAGATATTGAGTAATCGGTAGAATATTTTCAGTGGTATTCCAGGTTAGACCTTCATCTGTTGAAGTTGTGATTCCTCCATCATTTCCCACCCAAACCTGTGAACCATCAGATTTCCATGCGCAGCAGTGTTGGTCGGCATGTATATCTGCATCTGTTACTGCCAACCAGTTCGTGCCGCCATTAGTACTTCTCCATAAATTTATTCCTCCCGCAAGAACTATGTTAGCATTTACAGGGTCAACACTAATAAAATTATCATACCAACCTTGCTTTCCAAGGAATGTAGAACTAGGTGTAACGTTCACCCAATTTACACCACTATTTGTTGACCTGAACACACCTAAAGTTGTATTGTCCAAATTTGCCATACTCGCATAAATGTAATTTGAGCTAAACTTTGGTATGGATATACTCATTCTTCCTATATTTAAAAATGGAATGCCTCCTGTAGTAAGTCTCGTCCAATTTATACCATAATCGGTTGACCTGTATATACCACTTCCGAACGCAGAGGCGTATAGTATTGAGTTATCATTTGGATGCACAATAAAATCTGTTACAGTGCCTGATGTTAAGTGATTAACCCATGTCGCTCCTCCATCAATCGATTTGTAAAATCCATTATTTGCTGCCAAATAAATTACATTAGTATTTTGTACGTCGTATCTAACTTTATATACTGACTGAGGGTCGCCTAAAGGGAAATTCAATTTTGTAAATATAGCTCCGCCTGTATTAGTAAAATAAACTCCCGTGCCTACACGTATTTTAGGCTCGCCGGTTCCTATTATCATAGTAGAATTATCGCCTGGTTTAATATCGAACGAACCTATTGCAAGACTTGAAAGTGAACTTGATATACAATACGGCACTAGTTGTGTAAAATTGAAAAATTCCCACAAACCACCTGATGCAGATGCCACTTTGGGATAGACCGAATTAACTACATTCAAATCAAGAACTCTACCTGTCCAACGAGCTCCTGTATTTAATACGTACATCGAAGAAGGTCCTAATGATTTCCAATTATTTGTTGCTTCATTAAAAGTCATCTCCGATGGCAGTGAATAAATTTCATCCCAAATAGCTTTCATTTTTTCATTCGGTATCATATTACCTACTTCTTTACCATGCCATTTTTTGAAGTACTCAATTTCTCTATTAGGTCCTTCATCGTTTTCTTCTTGCGCAAAGCAAATAGAAAATATACTGGTAAAAATTATCAGGAAACTAACAATGATTCTAATCATAATTTTTATATTAAAAGTTTATTAAAGAGCCATACAGTTTACTTTACCAACATCATTTTCTTAGTTTCAGTGAATCCGCCTGTAATTAATTTGTAATAATAAACTCCGCTGGAGAAATCCGTTCCGTTAAAATCTGCCTGATAAATTCCCGCTGATAAATTTTCATTCACAAGTTCTGCAACTTGCTTCCCGGTAATATCATACACCTTAAGCTGAACGATACCTTTTTTATTAACACTAAAGTTTATCTTTGTTGTCGGATTAAAAGGATTTGGATAATTCTGACTGAGATTAAACTTCGACGGAACTTCTGTTGAAATATTTCTTACATCTACTGAGTTATTTATCCTTAGCCCCCACGAATATAATACTCCTGTATTCCCGTTTGCTAAATCTGTAATTTGCAGCCTCCATTTTCCCTGAGGATTTCTACCCCCAAATTTTGCATTCAAAGAACTAAAATAAGGAGTTATAGTTGGGGAGAACGATACATATCTTCCATTTATCAATGGCAACTCAGCAGCATCAGAAAATATTGTTATTATATCGTCTGAGTTCTGGCTTATTCCATAGTTCTGGTCGTAAACTATTAACGAATCTCCTTGAGGAGAATATAATTTTATTTGTAATTCACGATTCAAAGTGTGGTTCAAATCAATAAATAATTTTAAATCTGATATTGGGCTTGAGCTTGTAACGTTCAAAGTATCATTTGTATATCCCGCTGTTTGTGTTTCGGGGATTCTTTTCTGATTATATCTTAATAAATAACCTGAAGGAAAGTTTGCATTATTATTTCCTAACAAAGGAGACACTGGAACAGCATTTACAAAACCGTTAGGTGAAGTATATGCTGCGCTTCCAAATAAAACGCAGTTACTTGAGTTACCTGTTGAACTAAATCCTTGGAATTCAAAATCATAGCTTACCGTTGTTTTTGGCAAAGTAGGTTTATTCGTATTATCAAGAATTGTAAACATTTCCTTTTTTATTTCATCCTGAGTCTTTACGTAGTTTGAAATTTTTACAGCATCAATATAACCGTTGAAAGAGGAATTTAATGTACTTTCGCTTGCTCCTATATAAAGGTCGTTTGTACCTGGCGTAGGTCTAGTTCCAAAATTGAAAGTATTATCTTCAATCCCATTGATGAAGCAAGTACCAGACCCATTTGCAGCAAATCTGCACGCAATATGGCTCCACTGATTAATAGGAATTGTAGCAGATGACGAGCCAACAGTTACAGAATAAAAACTTACTTTTCCGGTGTTATTTAAAGTAAATCCATAATCAGATCCTTTTGCTACAATGTAATACGACCCGGTTGCCGGTAATGACTTTGGATAAACCCACGCTTCGACTGTAACAGGTCCATTAAAATTTATATCAGGGTTGTTTGCAACTTTTCCATAACTATTTCCACCATTCACTTGCAAAGCGTGATTTGTAACAAGCGTTTGTGAAGGGTTTTTCCCTAAATCTACAGGGGTCGCTCCTCTGTTGTAAAAGGAATTATTCAAATCAAAAAAAAATAAATCTGATGAGGGTCCATAAGCCGGGTTTTCAAAATCTGCTTTTAGAAGTATTCCGCTTGGAAATATTGCCGGATTATAAATATCAAATAACTCGGTGTAAGGATTTCTCATATTAGTCTTAATTTGCAACTGAGAAAGAGGCACATCCCAAATTCTAATATCATCTATCATTCCTTTAAACCCGCCAAATATACTGTTACCAATATATAGGGAATCGTTTCCGGGTCTCGGTCCTACATTATTCGCTGTTGATATGCTCGCGTCTAACAATCCGTTTATATAAATGCTCATATAAGAAGATGAAGAGGAATCGTACACAACAGCAAGATGATTCCATTGATTTTTATAGGTAAAATTTACGGAATTACTATATAATCGAGTTGTTCCACTAGTTTGAACTCTTATTAGTACATAGTCTGTTCCGTTCGGTTCTATTAATAATCTGAAAGAATCTTTCCCAAATAATGTCTGAGTACCTGTAAGATTTGTTGAATTAAACCAGCACTCGGCAGTGAAACTTCCGCTGAGGTTATTAAGGGCAGTGGAAGGTTTCACAGCTATGTAGTTTGAACCGTTGAACTCAGCAGCTGTGTTCCAGTATCTCTGCGCAAAAATATTGTTACTATAAAAAATACTTAGAATAAATAATGTGATAATTGTTTTCTTCATAAGGTTTTTATTTTTCTCAATAATATTCTTTATTTGGTTTTTGTTCAAAGAGAAATAAATCGTTTTGTCAATCATTTTGGCTATCATATTATGTAGGGGAAATTTTAAATTGCTATTTATCCATATATTTCAA
>JBBRQV010000184.1:0-5939 GCA_038225955.1 Ignavibacteria bacterium
TGATAAGAGTGGTAATGATACTTACATTGCGAACACCTGCTCACAGGCATTTGGAATGACTCAAGGCATTGGTGCAATCATCGATATAAAAGGAAATGATTCTTATTTAATTTCTCCGCATTCATTAGACATTGGCAGATATGAAGACCATTATGTTTCTATGTGTCAGGGCTACGGACTCGGGCTTCGTCCTTACTATGCGGGCGGAATCGGTTTGCTGCTCGATTGCGAAGGCAACGATATTTACAACACTGATATTTTCGGGCAGGGTGGCGGCTACTGGTACGGGCTCGGAGTTCTCATTGATAAAAAAGGAAATGATAAATATAACAGCTATCAATATGCACAAGGCGCAGGAATACATTTAGCGGTGGGCTTACTTGAAGATGATGAGGGCTGGGATTTTTATCAGTCCGATGGAGTCTCGCAGGGATGCGGACACGATTATGGTTTCGGTTTATTATATGACAAAAAAGGAAATGATAATTATTCCGCTTACTCACTCTCGCAAGGCGCAGGAAATGCAAATGGAATAGGAATGTTTATCGATGAAGAGGGAAGGGATGGCTACTTAAATAAAGAGCCGGGTAATTGCAGAGGGTACGGAAATCCGCGAAGAGAGTACGGCAGCCTTGGTATTTTCCTTGATGGAAGCGGAACAGATTTTTATTCCGAGCCGGGCTATGATAGTACTTTGAGCAACGGTTCTCTATGGGGAGCGTTTAATGATTATCCTGCACAGGATGAAATTCCGAATCAGGTCAGCGGAGAAAATTTTAAAGTCGAACTGAACACTTCAAGAAATTATTCTCTTGAAGAATATTTCACGATGGCGAAAACTATTGAGCCGAGATTTTCTAAATGGCAGGAGTATGGATTTAGCAAGCTCGTTGAAGACAGTACAAACACCGCTGAGTTTATTTTAAAATATTTAGATACCGATGACCACAGAGCAGGATTGGTTTTAAGGAATCTTGCTTTTAAGATTGGATATTCATTTTCTACCGTATTTAAAAGAGAGATAAAGAAAAGAGAGTATAATTTTAATGAGCCGAACATGAGGATTAAGATGGAATACCTAAATGATAATGAACTCGCATTTATTTGTTATCTTTTTGGTGAGACAAGAAATCCATCTGCTAAAGAAGAATTGCTTCAGCTTACTTATGATGAAAATGTTCGTGTACAATCATCTGCTATAAACGCTCTTGGAAAAATTATTATCGGTGCAAATGATACAGAATTTATAGATAAGATTTCATTAAGATTGTTAGAAATTGCAAATGAAGACAACGATAATAAAATTTTATACAAAGATGTTGCTCACGCCCTGAAAAATTACAAAAGTCCCTTAAGCTTTCTAGCATATAAGAAATTATTGTTCAACGATTATTATGGACCAAGATTTATTGCATCGGAAGGCTTGAAGCAGTACTGGGGCGAAACTGAAATCACGGATAATATCATCACAGGACTTTCATCGGACAGATTAGCATTTCAGCAATTCTTATACTCAATATCTTCTCTTGAAGAAAATAAATTTAAAGATGTAGTAGATAAAATTTTGAATCAGAGTATCAGTTATGAAGAAGTTATAAAATATAATCTGATTGATTTATTGAATCAAAAAGAAAAAACTTCTTCAGGCGGAATGTTCAGCGAATGGATAAAAAATAAAAAAGAATTTTTAATGACAGGATTGAACGAGAAAATAAAATAAGGAATAATTAATTTTATATTCTCCCTCTCATTTTTTGCTTTTAAAACAAAAAAAAATCCTGTAATTTATAGTATAAATTATTAAATACACCAATGAAAAAAGTATTACTTTTAGCATTATTTATTTTCTCTTCGCTTCTCTCATCCAATATTTTCAGCCAGACATTAGTTTCTTCTTATCCTTTTCCGAATTATAATTCATATAATTTTCTATGGGGAATAACGGCAAAGAATGATACACTATGGGTTGGTTCAGATTACGATAATCTTCCTTCTATCCCTGCAAAGATTTATAAAATTACAAAGACAGGTACAGTACTCGATAGCATTACAATGCCTTACGGATTTAATCATGGAATGGCTTGGGATGGAACCGGATTTTGGATTGCTCAGGACTTCACATCTAACGGCGCGCGAATTTATAAAATAAATATGGCAGGCGTAAAAGTTGATAGTATCAACACGGGTACTTATGCACAGGGCATCGGGGGGCTTGCATTACAGGGAGACAAATTGTGGTTTACAGTTTACTATCCTGAGAACACTTCATATCCCTTTGCTTATGCTTATGCAATGAGTCTTACATCAAGAACTTTAGTTGATACGATTCCTTTGCGATGTAAACAGGCACAGGGCATTGCATTCAAAGGCGATACAATTTTATATGTGAATGATAATTTCAACAGCGAACCCGAAAGAATTTTTGCTTACAGAAAAGCAGTGGGTGATACTTTGTTTTCTTTTCCCGGACCTGACCCTGACGGCGCAGACTCTCCGCGAGGAATGTATTACGACGGTCAAAATCTTTATTTGTTAGCGCAAAGAATTGGGAACAATGTTAATTCTTACTCTACTCTATATAAGTATTCATTATCAGGCGCAGGAAATCCTATTATCACTGCACCGTCAGTAATGAATTTCGGCAACACGATTTTAAACACTCCAAATCCACAGACACTTACGATTCAGAATACAGGCTCGGCGACATTAAAATTAAATTCGTTTAACATTTCAAATCCTAGATACACAATTTCTCCAAATATTCCTGATTCTATTTTAACGGGGCAGCAAAAAAATTATACGGTGACTTTCACTCCGACAGTATATGATACAACATCAGGAATTTTAAATATAGCATCTAACGATGGAGGAACTCCGAATAAATTAATTCAGCTAAAAGGTAAAGGAGTTTTCAGCGGAGCATACTTAACACTAAGTTCAGGCAGCTATGTATATGGCACAAGAAGAATAGGATGTACATCGGGATATTTATTTAATGTTACCAATACCGGCAGCCAGATTTTGAATATTACATCTGCATCTTTTGCAGGAGTAAGATACAGACTTGATACAGTCGGGCTTACATTTCCGATTGTAATTGATACACAAAAAACGAAACAGCTCAGGGTATGGTTTAACCCGACTACTGCATCAAGTTATGCAGATTCACTTTCTATAAATTCAAATGCAGTGAACGGTTCGGTACAAAGATTAAGAGTCACAGGAACAGGATCAAACTCAACTGCAACTATCGGAGAAATTTTATGGGAAGGAACGGTTCCGATAAATCCTTACTCTACTTCAAGCACTGTTAAACCGACATCAATTAAACAAATCACCGATGTAAATTCTGATGGCATCAACGATGTATTGGTAGCATCTCAAAATTATTTTGTAACATGTTATAACGGTGGTTCTTCTGTTACATCAGATGTCTTGTGGACTTTCAATACAGGTTACAACAATAATAATGCAGGGCGTCCTCCTTACGAGCAAGCTATGCAGGTACGTACGGATATTGACGGCGATGGCGTGCAGGATATTGTAATAGGATGCGACGGAGGTAACGAAGAAGTATATACAATCTCTGGACGTACCGGAAAAAAAATCTGGGAGTTTGGTGATTCAGTAAGCTTCAGCGACGGAGATATCAATGTTGTAAAAGTAGATAAAGATTATAACGGTGACGGAGTGAATGATGTGTTAGTAGATGCAAATGGTACAGGCGGAAATCCGCCCGGAAGAAAAATGATTTATATATTAAACGGATTAACCGGAGCTCCGCTTCTGACTCTTGCAATGGCGCAGACCTTCTCATATGATTTAGTAAATACAAATGCCGGATTTGCAGTCGGTATGGGAGAGAGCGGCGGACCTTACTCTATCAGAGGCTTCAATAATGCAGGCTCTCAGGTATGGTCTTATGTGCCTCCTGCAGTTGTATGGGGAATGACAACTATTCCAAGTGTAGATGCCGACACAGTAAAAGATATTGCATGTGTAATTGGTTTCACTTCAACTATTACAGTTATTAGCGGCGCGACAGGTGTTCCTATTTATTCAACGAGCTTTGGACAAGGTATAAATGGAATAGTAAAATACGATAATGGAATATTCGCAGGCAGTATTAATCTTGGAGAAAAAATGATTTTTAATGGAGCTAAACAGTTGGTGAATATGAATCCAAGGACCGGGGCTTTAATCTGGAATAATAATTTAGATGCTACTTACGTAATGGGAGTAGATATTATTGGACCAACCGGTGGGGGATTTCTGACCGAACTATCAGTTGCATGCGGAACACTGGGAGATAATTTTTATATTCTGAATGGAAATTCAGGAGCTATCAAATTTACTTATTCTTTCGGAGCCGGCAGTACGGATTATGCTGTGGAAAAAGTTGCCCAATTATTTAACATAAACCGTTTAGAAAGTTCGCAAGGTGCGAGTAACGGAAATGAAACAGTTGCCGGATGCAGAGACGGAAGAATTAAATGTTTTTCGGGTGGATGGTATTGGACAGAAGGAATTACAAATCTTTCAAATGGAATTCCCGGCAAATATTCTCTTGAGCAAAATTATCCGAATCCGTTCAATCCGCAGACAAAGATAAAATTTGCATTGCCAAAAGATGAGTTTGTAAAGATAACTGTATTTGATATTTCAGGCAGAGAGATTTCAAAAATTGTAAATGAAAAACTTACAGCAGGAACGTACGAAGCAGATTTTAACGGAAACAATTTTGCCAGCGGAACTTACTTCTATAAAATAGAAGCAGGGGATTTTGTTGAAACAAAAAAAATGATTTTAATAAAATAAAATATTTCTCCCTACTAATAGGGAAGTATTTCTTGATATAAAAATATTTTTTTATTATTTTATTAAGAAATTATTGTAGGGGTTTATTTCATACGCTTATTGCATATGTCTCTATTGAATTAATTGAAAGCAATAATTCGATAAGGACATATTCAATACCCTTTCAGAATAAAATTCATCAAAAATTCATCGATGACGAATTTTATTTATAAAAGCAAAATGTGACAATTCTGCTACAATCTGAAGTTTGTAACTTGACACTTGAAACTGATATCAAATGTGACAAAAATACGACTTTTAAAAGCACAATAATAAAGTTAATTTTGTTTTAATTAGAATTTTAGTTTATGGAAACAGAATTGGAAAATGAAGTAACTGCTGCTAACGGTTCTGCAGTAGTCGATTTTCTACCACTAAAAAGAATCGACCACCTTGAATTCTATGTAGGGAATGCAAAGCAATCTGCATTCTTTTTTCAATATGCCCTTGGCTTCACGCTTGTAGGATATCGCGGCCTTGAAACGGGTGATAAAAATGTTACATCTTACCTTCTTGAGCAGAATAAAATTAAATTTGTTCTCTCAACTGCTCTAACACCTGACCATGAAATTTCGGAGCATGTTAAAATGCACGGCGATGGTGTGAAAGATATTGCATTCGAAGTAGATGATGCAACAAGCGCATTTAACGAAACCGTTAAGCGCGGCGCAGTGCCTCATATGGAGCCGACAAAAATTGAAGATGAGAACGGCTATATAATAAGATCGGCTATAAAAATTTACGGAGACACAATACACTCGTTTGTAGAAAGAAAAAATTATAAAGGTCTTTTCCTTCCGGGATTTATTACTGCAGGGAATAGAGCTGTGAAAGATATTAAAGATACAGGTTTAAAAGCTATTGACCATATCGTTGCGAATGTTGAGCTTGGTAAAATGAATGAATGGATTAAATTCTATGCGCATACAATGGGCTTTAATCAGCTTATCTCATTTGATGATAAAGATATTTCCACAGACTATACTGCTTTAATGAGTAAAGTGATGCAGAACGGTTCAGGGAAGATAAAATTCCCGATTAACGAACCTGCCCATGGAAAGAAAAAATCACAGATTGAGGAA
>JBBRQV010000185.1:0-5923 GCA_038225955.1 Ignavibacteria bacterium
ATGAAAAATTTGTTTATATAGAATACTTTCGTTATTTTTGTATATACTTTTTATTAAATAAACGTAAACATTAATGGCAAAAGCTACCGCTAAAAAATCTGCAAAGAAACCTGCAGCAAAAAAAGCAGCTCCTAAAAAAGCCGCAGTAAAAAAAGCAGCTCCTAAAAAAGCCGCCGCTAAAAAAGTTGTAAAGAAAGCTGCTCCTAAAAAAGCTGCTAAGAAAGTTGTAAAAAAAGCTGCTCCTAAAAAAGCTGCAAAACCAAAAGTTAAAAGAAAACCTAATGCTCAGTTTATGAAACCAATGAACATCAGCGCAACATTAGCGACTGTAGTTGGTTCAAAACCATTACCAAGAACTGAAGTTACAAAAAAACTTTGGGCTTATATAAAGAAAAACAATCTTCAGAATCCTGCGAAGAGAACTGAAATTCTTGCAGATGCAAACTTGAAGGCTGTATTCGGCGGAAAGAAAGCAGTAGATATGTTCCAAATGACAAAATTAGTTAACGCTCATTTGTCATAATATATCTTTATAATATTTAATACAGAAAGGCTCTGTTATTTTTTTTAACAGGGCTTTTTTTGTTTACACCTCACTTTAAAAACTATTCTTGTTTTAATTCGCGAAGCATCAACTTTTTTGTAGCAGTGTTCGGATTGAGATTTTTGAAAAGTATTCCGTGAACTTCATCCACGATTGGAGATTCAATTCCTAATTTTTTTGATAATTGAAAAGCAGATTTTGAAGTCGCAACACCCTCTGCCACCATTTTCATTTCACTGAGTATAGCTTTTAACTTCTTGCCTTGCCCTAATTGAAATCCCACAGATCTGTTTCTTGAATGGAGCGAGCCGCACGTAACAACTAAGTCACCTAAGCCGGATAATCCATAGAAAGTTTCTTTCTTTGCTCCAAGTTTCATTCCGAGGCGCATTATCTCGTTAAGTCCGCGTGTTATTATTGCAGCCTTTGTATTATCACCAAATCCGGCACCGTCGGATATACCTGCGGCTATAGCTATTACATTTTTCAATGCCCCGCCGACTTCCGTGCCTATTAAATCTGTGGTTGTATAGCATCTGAAATATTCATTTGCAAAAATTTTCTGAACTGCTTTTGCAATTTTTTCGCTTTCACATGCTGCTACTACTGCAGTCGGAATTTTTCTTGAAACTTCTTCTGCATGGGAAGGTCCTGATAACGCAACAAGATTATTTCTATCAAGACTTTTGAAGACATCAAGTAATATGTCGGAGACAAGCATTAATGAATCGTTCTCGATTCCTTTTGATACACTTACAACAATTTTATTTTTAATATCTATATTCTTAACCGATTCAAATACCGGTCTTATGAATTGAGTCGGTGTAGATACAACGAGCAAATCTGACTTGGTAACTGCTTCTGACAAATCATTTGTAATATGTATTGACTCAGGGATTTTTATTCCCGGCAGATAGTAAAAATTTTCCCGTAAATTTACGAGAGTATCGTAATAGACAGGATTGAACTCCCATAGAGTAACATCATACTTATTATGGCTTAGTAAAATTGCAAGAGTGGTTCCCCATCCGCCTGCCCCGAGAACAGAAATTTTTTTCAATCTGATATTGTAATAGTAATTTTCTGAAAATAAAATTAATTGTGATAAATATAAATGAAGAATGAAGAGCGGAGAAGATATAAAAAAAGCTCCGAGAACTTAATCAGGGAGCTTTTAAAAATCAGCTTTTGCCGAATGGCGCTTTTATTTTGAAAATCCGTATAAGCCACAGCTTATCGAATCTGTTTTCATTTCCGTAAAGAAGACGCTTTATATTTTCCCTGTGATTGTAAATCAAAAGTGCAGAGTTCGCTATGCAGAAAAATATTAAAGTCTTGTAGCCGTATATATTAACATCGAAAATATTCTGACGGATAAACATTGAAGTTGGCAATACAAAAGAAGCGATAACTGAGCCTAATGAAACGTAGCCTGATGAAAGCAAGATAACAATAAAAAAACCAACACTGATAGATACATCAATCGGAGCAAGTGATATAAGCATTCCTAAGGCCGTATTAATGCCCTTACCGCCCTTAAACTTAACGAAGACGGAGAATGTATGCCCTAAAACTGCAGAGATACCTGCAATGATTTTTAGAACGGTTATATCTTCAAATGGAGTCCAGTTCTCGAATGGAAGCTGGGTATAGAAAAATTTTGAAACAAGAAGAACTACAATTAACCCTTTCGCAATATCAACCAGCTGTACTAAAATTCCCAAAGGAATACCAAGAGTTCTGAACGCATTCGTCGAACCTAGATTACCCGATCCGAATTTTCTTATGTCAATCTTTTTAAAGATTTTCCCTACAATAAGCGCTGTTGGAAATGAACCAATCAGGTAGCTTACAATAATGAGAGAGATTAAATTTAGCATATTTAATAAAATTATCGTTACTGTGTCTAAAAATCAATTCAAAGCAAAATGCAATAAAATACATTCAAAGTGTAAAACAACAGATAAATAACAAAAGTTCAGTACAAATAAAAACGGCGCATGAAAGCGCCGTTTTTAAAAATTGTATAAATTATTTACCTAAAAAATCTTTCTTTGGCTTAAGTATCATTTTAGCCAAAGCTTCATCGAACTTGAATACCTGCTTTAATCCTGATACTCTCATCAGATAGTAAACAGATTCTGCATTAACCTTTAAAAGATCAAACTCAACAGGTTTATCGGTCTCTACTTTTATTACATTTGTGAATTTCTTCACAGTATCCAATGAAGCAGAGCTGAATCCCTGAGTATTCATATTCTGAAGAAGATTCAAGTATCCTTCCATATTAGAGTATTGAACGGAATCTTTTCCAATGAAAAAGCTGTTCGAAGTATCTCTTGTGATTTTGAAAGATTCATCAGGATAAGAAAAATCAATCGACTTAACCGAACCCGAAGGTATAGAAGTGATTAACTTATCTCTCCAGTCATCAATGTTGTCTTTGACAAAATTCAGTCTTAGAAGACCTTCGGCTAGATAGATGGAATTTTTATCGGGTCTCTTTATGAAAGTCTGTGAGGCGCCTGTTCCGGCATTACCAATAACAATCGCTCCTTTTTGAACACCCTTTTCATAGACAGTAACGGTAGTTTTGCTGCTGTCATTAAATCCATAGACATCTGCCTTAGAAGGATTTATTGAAACGGTTGTTGAAAGAGTGAAGTTCTTTAAATCGCCGACAGCAGGCGGTACGAATGTTGAGTTTACAGGATAGTCAACCGGTTCGGTTTGTCTCCATGCACCCGCGACTTTTTGTAAAACTATTTTTCCGTTTTTTCTTACAATTTCTATTTTATCTACGGCAGCAGAGTCAACCGTAAAAAATTCTTTTTCCTTAGGCGGAGTTTTTTCAGTTTCTGTTTTTGTGCCTCTCTCACTTGTTAAAAAATAAGCAGCAACAATCAATACGACTAAAACTGCGCCAAGAAGATAAGTTTTATTTTTATTCATGTTTTTCATCTGATTTTAATTTTTACTTTGTATTTATTTTACTTGCAGATTTTTTTTACGCATCCTTCTTTGGTTTAACTTAAACAAACCAAATATTATAACAAAAATAGGTGGTAAAAACAGACAAATAAATTTAACTGTGCTCTTTGTTCCATCGGTTGCCTCTATAGGAGATTCAGAAGATTCTTTGCTTCTTATTTCTGCCAAGCCTACATCATCTACTAAGTAATCGACCATGTTAACAAAGAAAGTAATATTATCTCCCGGAGGTCTGTTCTCTTCGTTTGCAAAATCACCGTCGCCTATTGCAATCATTCTCGATTCTTTTTGTGACTCGTTAAAAGGAACTACAGTAAACGGAGTTGAGCCCGCTACAGTATCTTTAGGCGGAGTCTTGCCTGCGTAGTAACTCTTAAAGCTTCCTTCATAAATTGCGCCGACGGATAAATTTTTCAGATTGAATAAAGTATCAATTGCTTTTTTATCCATATTCTGGAACTGCTCAAGATTTAAAATAAAGAAATCTTTTGCAAGACCTGAATGGTCGGATGAAGTCAGTAAAGGTTTTATTCTTACATTTTTACCTGCGGCAACTGAAGTATCAATTGTGCTTGCAAATGTAAGAGTCACTGCCTGTATATTGCTGAAAGCAGGGTTAGACTTATTGATATTTGTTATCATCGGGAAGTAAGGATACTTCACAGAAATCGGAATTCCGATTTGTGATTGCACCTGCACTTGAGAGCATTGCAAATCTCTTACCAAATCATTGCTTATTCTGATTCCATAGTTTGCAAGGAAGTCATCAAGGTTTAATTTTGTAATGTCGCCAATTACAATCTGCTGCTGGAAGTTTGGAGTGACTTTGTTAAGCAGCCATGCAATTCTTCCACCTCGCATTATATACTGGTCAAGCATGAACAATTGTGTATCCTTAAACTCAGTCTTAGGACAGAACACGATTAATGCAGAAATATCATCCGGAACAGCTTTGTTCAATGATACGTCAACTGTCTGTAAATCATATTGACCAGATAAAATAGAATTTATCTTCTGCATCTTTTTAAAATCTGTCTCATCGTTGCCTGTTAAGAAACCAATTTTCTTTTTCTTATCCGTTGTAAGCTTTTTTATCATTGAAGTAATTTCATACTCAAGATTATCGGCAGACTGCACAACAGGAATAATTTCCTGCTTGCCTGCATATAAGAATACCAAACCAACATATACTTTCTTTACTTCCATCTTATCATTATCAGTCATCTGTATTTGTACCGGCTGTATGCCGTACTTCTCAGCTTCTTTTTGTATATCTGAATTTTCTGTTTCGGTACCTGCTGTAGGATTATAAAATTCATAGTTCAGATTTCCTTTGGAATACGAACGGTAATCATCCAGCAAATCCTGCGCATCTCTTTTCAAACTATTGTAAGGTGCGGGAAGGCCGTCACTGAAATATGCTTTTATAACCATTTTATCATCAAGATTTTTTACAATATCTTTGCTGACAGGTGAAAGAGTGTAAGATTTATTTTTCGATAAATCCACCCTGGTAAAAACTCTTTTTGAAATAACATTCACAGCTACAATAATGGCTATTATAATTGCAATTGTTATAAGAGTATTTTTTTTAGTGCTATTGTTATTCATAAAATTTTAAACTCAAGTTTTTTATTCTGTTTTGACTTTAACTGTTTACCACTTTCTTTTTTCAAGTGATGTTCTTGTTAAGAGAAGAAGTATAACGATTCCGCTGAAATAATAAATTAAATCACGTGAATCAAAAACTCCTCTTGATATACTTGCATAATGATAGTTAACGCTTAAATATTCAAATACCGATGCCAAGGATGGAGGTAAAAATACCAATGCAAATTTTATCAGTAGAAAGAATAATATCACAACAAAGCTCATGAGGAAAGCGACAATCTGATTTTCGGTAAGGGATGAACAAAAAATTCCGATACCAACCATAATACCTGAAAGGAAAATTAGCCCTACGTACGCTCCGAAGATTGGGCCTAAATCAATTTTTCCGGTGCCTGGTCCTGCCAACAAATAAAGACCTACAACATATAATAAAGTAGGAAGTATAGCTACCAATGTGAGAGCAAGCCCGCTGAGAAATTTTCCCAGAATAATTTCCATATCTGTTATGGGTCTTGTCAGTAACAATTCAATTGTTCCTGTTTTCTTTTCTTCTGAAAACGAACGCATTGTAATAGCAGGAATAAGAACTAGGAATGTATATGGTATAATATCAAATGCAGGTCGCATTGTTACAACTCCTGCAACAAGTATGTTATTCCATAAGAGCCAGGTCCATAAACCTGTGAGTACAAGAAATAATACAATCACAATATATGCGATTGCAGAATTAAAATACCCTGCAAGTTCTTTTCTGAATATTGTTAATATATTTTGCAT
>JBBRQV010000186.1:0-5850 GCA_038225955.1 Ignavibacteria bacterium
AATATTGTGCATGAAGATCTACGAACGGTACGCGCATAATGAAATTTTATTATAAATTTTTTATTAAGACGATTTAGTTAGCAATCCTTTCAATGTTCCCCAACCATATGAAATATGAAATGCGAAGAACAGAAAAGGAAGAGCTAAAATATTTTTTATTGTTTTATGTTTTTTTATTCCAAGTGCAAAAATAAACCCCGTAAAAAAATGCAGGGCTATAACCAGAAACAAAAGTGATATAGGGAAATATGTTTTTATAAAACCTCCTGTTACACTTGTTGCAATTAATAATAATAAAGTTAAAACAAAAATAAATGGAACGTAATGGTGAACCATCATTGTATCCGGTTTTAACTTAAGACTTATTCCATTCCAAAACCCATTTTTATAAGCATAAGAAAAAATTCCTACGAGAGTATCTGACGGATAGTATCTGCACTCAGTTTTCCATGTATTATAAAGCTTAAAACCCGCCTCAATTACTCTTGAATTAAAATCGTTATCCTGATTTCTGTGAAATGTTGTATTGTACAATCCTATTTTCTCAAAAATTTCTTTTTTGAATACAGGGTAATTTACCATTGAGGTATAACCTTCTTTCACTGTGCGAAATGATTCACCCGAGACACCAAATTTATTTGTTAAAATCAGCTCACATAACTGACCTTCATTGGAATTAGAATCAATAGTTGTAATAACTTTTCCTGAAACGCCGATCGAATCTGTCTTTTGCATTTCTTCAATGCACACTCTTACATAATCTTTTGCATAAATTGTATGAGCGCCAAGTATTGCTATGTAATCTCCCTTAGATTCTTTCACTCCGATATTTCTTCCGAACTGATTTTTCCTTTCGGAATTATTCACTAATCTTATATTCGAAAACCTCTTTGTATATGCTTCGACTTTCTTGCGCGTACTATCCTCTGAATTGCCGTCAACTACAATTATTTCTAAATCCAGTCCGTTTAAATCCTGTGCAAGAAAACTTTCAATAGTTTTATCTATTAATCTTTCTTCGTTATAAGTGACACATACGATTGAAACGAGACCGTTCATCTATACAGATTTTTCTTTAAAATTTTATATTATTTAACTGCGTATCCGTAAATAACATACCGTGATTTTTCTGAAACCAGCTTCTCAAAAAAATTATCAAGAGGAAAAATAATTTTCTTTAAGAATTTATTTGGAACAAAAGCAGACAGAAATCCGCAAGTATGAATTTGTTTATAACTGAAATCATCAAGCATATCACTCATTTCATAATAAGTAACGTATCTCCAGTATGAAGCCCACTTACTAAATATTTTCCTCAGAGCAGAATGTACAAATGAAGCTTTGCAATTTTCAGCAAATAATAAAATTCCGTCCGGCTTTAATACTCTGTGCATTTCGTCAATTGCCTTTTTTTGTACGGCTGAATCATTGTTCCTACCAATAGAGCCTAGTACCGATTTAAAAATAACTATGTCAAAAGTATTTGAATCAAAACTTAATTTAGTGGCATCTTCTTTTATATGTTCTATTTTATTCGCAACATTAAACTTTTTATGCAAAAGTTTTGCATTTTCCGTAGTATTATTTAAATCAGAGCAAAGAACTTTCATGTTAAAATTGTATGAAAGAAAAAGAGACAGTCCTCCATCCTTGCTGCCTATTTCTAAGGCAGTGACGGATTTAATATTTCTTGAATTCAAAATTTCTTCCCAATATTTTAACGCCTTTCTCCAAACATAAATGTCCCATTGTAAGTAATCTTCTAAGCTTGGTGGATTTTTAGAATCTTCCATAATTCTTCAAAATAATCATTATATGCCCTCTATAAAACTTATTTTATTTTACTTTTATTTGATGACATGTCAGACAACCGGCGCCTTGATGAGTTGGCAGGCTACCGGATTTATACCTTTGTATTTTTAATCTTCCAAGTGATATTCTGCTTAAAACAATTTTCTTTATAATGGAAATCAAACGAATACCTTCAAATACAGCAGGCAGAAGTATTGCAGTATCTTTCAATAATATTGTATGGCTTGTATCGAATGCAGTTACAAAAACTATGGATTTAAAAGCCCAAGCCATGGAAATGTTTGAGCTTGCAGATAAATACCTTGGCGAAACAGGTTCGTCTAAGGAAAGGCTTCTTTCAGTTCAAATTTTCCTTTCAGATATGAACGATAAAAATGAATTCGATTTGCTATGGAGTGAATGGATTGGTAATAATCCGCAGTATTGGCCGCAAAGGTTGTGCATTGAAGCAAAGTTGGATCAAGGATTGCTTGTTGAGATTCAGGTTGTGGCAGCTGTTAAATAAATTAAACTAATCTATTTTATTAACGTTTGCATTTTCTCCAGTATGTATTGTTTTTGATAATACCTGCCTGCGTTTTGTGCTTCCTTTAATATAGAGAAGTCAAGCGTTTTGTTGTTCTCTTCTATCCGTATAATTTCTCTGAAGTATTTCAAAGAATTATCCATAAGCACTGCAAACATTTCGGGAATCTCTTTGCTCTCAGAATAAAACTGTCTGATAGAGTTGAGCATTGAGATAGCGGATTGGTAAGATTTTAATTCTATGTAGTTCATTAAGTAATAAAATCTTACATTGATTTTTTCTGTTACCTGTTGAAATTTTACTTTATTCAGGTATTCAAGTGATTTCCCATAGTTTCTCAACTGAAAATTTAATCTACCCTTAGCATAGTTAACTTCATTTTCTCTTGCTTCATCTTCGAGAAATTCAGAATTTTCAGAGATAAATTTTTCAGCCCAGTCAAATTTTTTGAGGACAAGGGCAACACCGAAAACATCCCTGAACATTGAAATTGAGATTTTTATGCCCTCCTTATTCGGAAAAAGGTTAAGAGCAGCAAAGAATTTATTAATCTCAAATGCTTCATTGTAATATTCTTTGTTGAGCGGAACAAGTTTGAGAATTACCATTGTAAGTAAATTGCCCCATGAATTTAGTATCATTGCCGTACTGAACTTATCAATATTCGAAATTATCAATTTTTTGTATTCCACATACTGTTCTTCGGAAACATCGTCTGTTGTATATTTGTAAGTAAGATAACTGATTTTTATAGCGTCGTTGTATTTCCCATCCGGAAGAGAATTCAAAAATTTTTCCGAATTAAAGTTTTCTAAGAATTCTCTGTTTGCAAAGCTTTTGTCATCATTAAACTTATGGGCCTTCTTAACTATGAAATCTTCCTTGGCGAAAGAAAAAAAAGTACTGATGAAGAAGTATGTCAGATTATCCATAATAACATTGAACGACGAATGATAATCTTCCAAAGAAAGCCTGTTCATTGAAAGAATATTTTGGAAATAATGGAATTCTAAATCGAAAAGATATAAAAGATTGGACTCATCAAAAGAGATAGTTTTTTCAAAGCTTTTTCTATATAAATCAATAAATTTATTTGACTGCTCAAAACATTTTTGATCTCTAAGACCTAGAATCAAAGCCATACTATAGTCAGTTTCATTTGTCTCAATTCTTTCATGCGCAATAAATTTTCTTAAAAGTCCTCCAAACTCGGAATACAAATTTTTTATTGTCTGTTCTTTGTACTCAGGTGTCCCATAAATTTTTGCATAAACTTTTTTATAGTCAAGTTTCTCAGATTTAAAGTCAGGATGGTTTTTTTCAATTATTTTGTAGAGTGAACAAATCGTTTCTTTCGAATTGAAGTAAGGAGAATGAAGAAAATCACCCAGCCGTTTTACGTCAGATTTACTGAGTTTTCTTAAGATTTCTGCTGTTAATATTGGTAGCATAAGAAGTATTGGGATATTGTGCTAAATAAGTCAAAATCAGCTATTAAAAGAATAAAAGTATTCTAAAATTCCCCTAAAATCAAGTATATTGCATTTATTTCTTTATGACGAAATGAAACTGAAATGTTATTTTTGTTTAAGTTCTTTATAATAACCAATGGGGCAGACGGGAATTGGAGCTATAAAGCAAGTTGGAGCTAGGGATATGTTTCAATGCGCGCAGACAGTGCTTGAATTTCCCTCTCTTCCCCGATTTTTATTTTTAAAGGAATGAGTGTAGCATAGGGTAATAAAAAATCTCTCAAAGAATAATTCGTTGAGAGATTTTTTTATTTTGTACGATTGGAGTTATCCTAAAAATTCTTACTTAAATTTGCTCTGAATATTAATTCATTTCTTGAATCATTTACGAGCGTAAGGAAAGACTGCTCTGCACGTAAATCAAATTTGAATAAATCAAAAACAGGAAAAACCGATTGAAGGTAAACCGAAGTTCGTGAATCGGTGCTGCCTGTATTATATGATATGCCAAGAGTATTGGAAAAATTATTGAAGAAAGTATATGATGAACTAAAATCGTAGCTATAAATTTTATCATTCAATCCTAAATATTCACTCCCTGTATAACCAAAGGTTCCGGAGAAAGATAAAGGAATCAAAAAGCTAACGCTTTCATTTAAATAAATTGAATTTACTTTGTAATCTGCCAGACCTTTGAATGAAGTACTGTTTTGATTGTTGAAATTAATCCCCGTAAAGTAATACACATTCCCTGCCTTAAAATTATAACCTGTGTTTACCGATAGTGAAGCTAAATCGTTATCAATTTTTAATGTATCATTTGCAACATCATTTTTTTGTTTAAAAGGGGAGTAGCTGATACTTAGATACGGCAGCTTTTCAGGGCGTACTGAAGCGCTGAAACCAAATGATGTCAGCTGAGTTGTTGATGTCTTCCAGTCAATTAAATTATCTTTTGAGTTTCTTATGAAAGCGGATAAGGAAATTTTATTATTCCATAAAGACTGCTCAATTTTCCCGTCAAGTAAAATTCTATCACTTATTAAATCCGGATTACCGAACGTCTTATACCCCGGCCCTATGTATTTTACACCGCCGGATATTTTTGTACCCGATTGTGAAATATCATAACTCCCTTTTACTCCGAATGAATAGTCAAATGAGCTGCTAATATTTACACTAAAAAGATTTTTTACAATTTCAGGAATATCGGATGATTCAATTTCCGGCGCAAGTTTATCGCGGGTAAATAACGAACCATTCGCTTCGCCTTCAAGATTTAAAGCGTCGTTTAAGAATGAAAGTTTGCCGTTTACGCCAAGCATGTAGTTTTTTGCAGGTGTCAATCCGGCAGTATTTGTTCCTGAAGCATTTGTATTTTCCCATCCGTTAAGATAGGTGAATAAGAAATGTGACGATTCAAAAGTTCCGACACCAAGTCTTCCTGCAACAAAATTTCTTTCAAGAGCAGTTAAATTATTTTGTTCATCTACAACAGATTTTTGAGAGTTTAGACCTGTTACCCCCAATAAAATAATGCCCGGTTCAAATTCTAAGTTTGCACCTGTAACGGGAACGCCTGAAACTGTTAAGTCAGTGTACTCGGGATATGTTGTTCCGACGCCAATTCTTCTGAAATTAGAAATAAATTTTTCCAGTCCGGATTTGTTTTCTTTATCCTTTACGTTTTGCAAAAATTGTTCCTGCTCAAAACTAAAACCCACATTGTTTATATTTTGGGAATTTGTAACCGGGAGAGTTGAAAGCAACGCATTCATCGTAAAAGGAAAAACTCCTAATGTAAGTCTTGGGTTTAGTTCAAGTCTTCCGAATCCCGGAGGCATTCTCTGATTCAACCCACTCTTATTAGAAAACTGAGAAGCGATTTTCATATTACCCGAGAACAATGATGTTTTATTTGGCGGATTTGATGCTGCACCGAGATACTTTGAGAACATTCCATTATTAGAGAATCCCGAATTATTAAAATCAATTGAGCTGCCTCTGGATTTAGACGTAAACTTTCTATTGGAGCTATCA
>JBBRQV010000187.1:0-5834 GCA_038225955.1 Ignavibacteria bacterium
ATTGAATGCGCCCGAAACTTCTGTGGATAAGTATTCTTTATAGGAATGGCTTGTGGGATGAATCAACGGAATAATATAATCTGATTTCTGCAAGGCTTCATTAAACTCGTTTTCAGGTATATGCTTTTTATAAATTTTTATAAGGTTTTCAGGAATATTATTTTCTGAAATGATGTTAAGAACATCCATGCTTTCACTTTTTGTTGCCGTTCCTAAGAATATAAATTGGAATTTATCTTTTAATTCATCGGGTAACTTCAAAATATTGTTGAGTAAAAAAAGATAGTCCTTCCTTATCTGAATTACTTTCCCGGGAATTGAAATTATAATCTTACCGTTCGAAATTTTATTTTGTAAGCTTTGGGTTGTAAAAAAAATAGGATAAAATGAATTAACATTGTAAGGGTTATTAGTTTGTTTATTTATAAATTCTTTCGCGTAATCATTTAATACAAAATATTTCTTAATCTTTCTTGATATAATTTTCTGAGTACTGCTTTTCAAAAGTTTATGTGCCTGATGTGCAACTCCGATAATCTCTACGTCACTTTTCATTAGCAGCAAACACAAATTCCTTACTAAAATTCCATGTGCTGTGTTTAATATAATCTTGCCTATTTTATTCCGTTGAACAAATCTTACAACCTTATAAAGAAGTCCTATATTCAACGAGGAGATTTTTGTTTTCTCTCTTATAAATTTTACTTTGCCTTTGTAAATATCTTTAAACTCAATTTGGTTATTTATCCATAAATTTACTTTATAGTTCTTATTCAGTAAAAATAAAATCTGCGAGTGTAAAACTTCACTGTGTGACTCATTAAACTCTATTAATAAAACCTCTTTCTTCACGCTTGTTTTACTAAAATTTCAGTTGCAGTTTTTAATACAGATTCAGGCTTCAAAGAGTTAATATCTACAGTGGGAGCTTGTATGCAAATTGTATCTTTACCAATGGGCCTCCATTCGTTGCTGCTTGTAGGGCCGAAGAGTCCAATAGTTTTTACTTTGTTTAAAGATGCCAGATGTAAAATTCCTGTATCGTTACTGATATATAAATCAAATTTTCGCATAACGGCAGATAAGTCTTTTATATCAAGACTCTGCGCGATTGCAAATTTAATATTTTTCTCTTTTAAAATAGTTGATAGTTCCCCAACAATATCTATATCAATATCACCTGATGTAATTAAAAATTCTGCATTCGTTTGCTTTGCAAGCTGCTCAATAACCTCACCAAAATAATTTGCCGACCAACGATTTTGTATCTTTCCTCCTGGGTGAATTCCAATCAGCAACCTATTTTTATCAAAATTCTCATTGACAAATTCATTGGAAAATTTCAAATTGTTTTCATCCAAAGCTAAAGTAATGTTATCAATTTCATCCTGAGCTATTTCACATCTTATTTGCTCAACAATTTCTACTGCTCTCATTGCCTGACTTACATTTCTTACATTCCAGTCAAATTTTTTCTTTACGTTCAATAAAAATCCAAATTGATTTTTTTTATCATTCTGATACGATAAACCGACTCTATTCTTAGCTCCTGACAGATAATTTACAACATGAGCAGTTGTTGATAGCTCAAGAGTGGAAGGAACAATTCCATAATGAAAATTTCTGCTTCTTAAAGTTCTCACTAATTCCCTTTTTTCTTTGAAGGGTGCTTGCCTGTCGATAACCAAAACTTCATCCAGATGAGGATTTATTTTTTGATACTGTAAATCATAGTTTACAGGACCTCTTAATAGAGTAATGCGCGACTGAGGAAACTTTTTCTTCAAAGCATAAAACATCGGCAGCGTACAAATTGTATCGCCGAGCTGATTGTTCTTCTGCCTTACCACTAAAATGTTAACCATAGAAGATATAAATTAACTATCCTGCATTTAAGTTGTAATTGAAAAAGGATTTACCACTTTTATTTTATCTTGATTTTTCTGCCGTATGAAAGCATTTTTGTTATTGAGCAGTAAAGTGAGTGGTAAAATTACAGTGAAATGAGGAGGTAAATACATGGCATTTAATTTCAATAAACTTACAACAAAATCACAGGAAGCAATTCAGTCAGCTACTGAAATTGGCTCGAACTATTCAAATCAATCAATAGAGCCGGAGCATCTTTTTGCTGCTTTGGTTCAAAACACAGAAAATATTGTTCCTTCCATTCTTCAAAAGCTTGGGATGAATAAAGATTATGTTCAGATAAAAGTTGGAGAATTATTAGAAAAACTTCCAAAAGTTTCAGGAAGTGGATTTGGGAATCAAACAATCTCTCGCGATTTAACTCAAGTACTTGAAATGGCTGCGAAGGAAGCAGAGAATTTAAAAGATGAATATGTATCCACTGAACATTTATTGCTTGCACTTGCTGATTATAAAAAATCTTCTGTAGCAGGATTCCTGGCATCAAACGGCGCTAATAAAAATGAGATATTAAAAGCATTAAAAGAAATAAGAGGCTCAAATAAAGTTACGGGTCAAAATCCTGAAGATACATATCAGTCATTACAAAAATATGGACGCAACTTAAATGAACTTGCTAAAAAAGGAAAGCTTGATCCTGTAATCGGTCGCGAAGAAGAAATCAGACGAGTGCTTCAAGTGCTTTCGAGAAGGACAAAAAATAATCCTGTTCTCATAGGAGAACCAGGTGTTGGAAAGACGGCAATCGCAGAAGGGCTTGCTCATAGGATAATTCAGGGTGACGTTCCTGAAAGTTTAAAAGATAAAACAATTATTTCGCTTGATTTGGGAGCATTGATTGCAGGGGCACAATTCAGAGGGCAATTTGAAGAGAGACTGAAATCAGTTTTGAAAGAAGTAACTGAGTCCGATGGTAAAATAATTTTATTTATCGATGAGCTTCATACTATGGTTGGGGCAGGGGCAGCACAAGGTTCAATGGATGCATCAAACATGCTAAAGCCTGCATTGGCAAGAGGAGATTTGAGAGCTATAGGCGCAACTACACTGGATGAATATAGAAAATATATTGAAAAAGATCCTGCGCTTGAAAGAAGATTTCAGCCGGTCTTCGTTGCAGAGCCGGATGTAGAAAATACGATTTCAATTTTGCGCGGACTGAAAGAAAAATATGAAGTCCATCACGGTGTACGAATTACTGACGGAGCTATTGTTGCCGCTGCGCAGTTATCGGATAGATATATTGCCGATAGATTTTTACCTGATAAAGCAATTGATTTAATTGATGAATCTGCATCGAAGCTGAGAATAGAAATTGATTCTATGCCGGAAGAACTTGATAAGATTGAAAGAAGATTGAAGCAGTTAGAAATAGAAAGAGAAGCTCTTAAACGAGAATTGTAGTACAATTAAATTTTTACTTATTGAATTCCTGGGTCATTCTTATTATCGCCGGAGTATTTGAAACATGCTGGGCAGTAGGGCTAAAGCAATCTAACGGTTTTAAAAACACCGGATGGACAATTTTTACCGTCGTTACATTAGTTGTGAGCATGGGATTGTTATCCTCAGCGTTAAAAGATTTACCTCTTGGAACAGGCTATGCAGTATGGACGGGAATTGGGGCAGTGGGTACTGCAATACTGGGGATAATTTTATTTCAGGAGTCGAAAGATTTTTGGAGATTATTTTTTATAGGAGTTATTATAATAGGAATCATAGGTCTGAAGTTTGTAACGAAGTAAAATTAAATTTTCAGTTCCCGTATTTCTATCCATCCGGAATTATCCTCAGGGAATAAATTATTCTCTCCAAGCCTCATCTGCTGTACATCTTTCATAGTGTATTTTTGTAAAACTTCTGCTCCGATTTTATCGCCATATTCTTTTACTTTCTCATCAAAGTATCGTGTAACGTATTTTAAGCTTAAAGTGCTTGAAAGGTAATTCCAGACTTTTTCCTGAATTTCTTTTCTATCCTCAGCTACTTTATCATAGGGAAGTCTGCTTTCAAGAATTATGAAATTCGATTTATCTTTCGATTTAAAAAGAGAAAATGTATCCCACAATTCATCCTCGGACAAATAATAAGAAATACCTTCGGCTACTACGATGCTTTTCTTGTTTTCATTCCATCCGTTTTGAACTAAGCAGTTTTTGAATCCATCCTTATCTGTAATATCGCACTCTAAGAAATGAACATTCTTATTAACGCCAAGCTCTTCATAAAGTCCTTTCTTCAATCTCATGTTTTCAATATCAGTATCGAAAATTTTTGCATCGGGAAATTTTTCTATTAAATCTAAAGATAGTGGAGCAATGCCTGCAGCTAGAATAATAACCTGATAGTTCTGATCAGCATTTAGGATGGATTCCAGAAAATTAAATACTCCGAATTTTCTATTTCGTATTATTTCATAATAAGGTTCCCAGATTTTACTGCACTCATTGTAGAGTTCACTTCCTGCAGAGAGGTCTAGATTCTCTAAATATTTCTGCGCTAGGTTACTTTTATATGCTTCCTTACCGCCCCATAGGAGAACTAATGCCGATGTGCCTGAAATATGAACCACGAATTAAATTTTTGTTAATTCAAAAATGATAAGCATAGGATACTTAGAATGGATTTTATAGTAGGCTTTGTAATTCTTTTTTGCGCCTTCAGTCATCTTCGGCTCAAGGCAGTTTGTAATTTTAAATTTAGTGGTGGCAATATCATTTAATAAAGCAGACATCGGTCTGTGAAAATAATTTACTTTGAAATCACCAAACCATTTATCTTTTATCAATCTTTCTTTTAGATAATCACCGTAAACAGTAACAACTTCATTATTTAATTTCCTGAAACCTGATAAGTGAGTAGTTATATCTCCTTTTGCTGAAAATTCTGCACCGTAATAAACAGGATTGTGAGTTGAAAAAAGAAATTTAGATTTCGGTTTTAGTAAAGAATAAATTTTTTGAAGTGGTTTTTTCCAATCGCTTATGTAATGCATTGTTAAACTGGAGTAGATAAAATCAAATGAATTATTTTTAAACTTTAAATTTTCAACATCTCCAACAATAAAATCTAAATCAGGAAAATTTTTCTTTGCAACAGATATCATTCCTTCCGAAATATCAATTCCCGTAACAGTCTTTGCTCCCAGAGATTTTAGATAGAAGCACTCTTCACCCGTACCACAGCCAATGCACAATACATTTTTATTCTTTAGGTTTGGCAGCAGAGAGTACATTGCGGGCTTCTCCATAAAATCGTGAGCAGGCCGTTTGCCTTCCTTCATTTTATCAGCCCACTTCTGAGCGTAATCATTATATGACTTTATGGTAGTTTTATTTGTCGGCATTAAATTTTGTATTAAATGTTAACCAAAAGTATAATGCTTCAATTTTTGCTTGTTCTTTTTTACTTCCATCATTGTTGCAATTCCTATCTGGAGGTGCAGCTTGCTGAAGTTTGTTGAAACAACTTTATCTGATTCTTCTGTCTTTACTCCTTCAGGTATCATAGGAATATCAGATACAAGCAGCAGCGCGCCGCGCGGAATTTCATTTGCGTGTCCCACAATAAAAAACGTTGCCGTTTCCATATCGATTGCCAAGGCTCTCATATTGCGTAATTTCTTTTTGAAAATTTCGTCCCACTCCCATACTCTTCTGTTTGTAGTGTAAACAACACCTGTTCTGTATTCCTGTTTTAGTTCAACAATTTTATTTGAACAGTATTTATGAATTGCAAAGGAAGGCAGAGCAGGAACTTCTTTCGGCATGTAGTCATCGCTTGTTCCTTCCCCTCTTATAGCAGCAATCGGTAAAATAAAATGTCCTATGGAAGTTGTTTTTTTCTAGCCGCCGCATTTGCCAAGGAATAAAACTGCCTTTGGCATCTTTGCAACAAGCAGGTCC
>JBBRQV010000188.1:0-5674 GCA_038225955.1 Ignavibacteria bacterium
CTTCAAATCACTCTTCAAATCACTCTTCAAATCACTCTTCAAATCACTCTTCAAATCACTCTTCAAATCACTCTTCAAATCACTCTTCAAATCACTCTTCGATTTTTATTTCGAATATTTTATTCCAGAGTTTTCCTGTAACTAATAGATTCCCTGTCGAAGGATTAATTGTAATTCCGTTCAGAACGTCCATTTCATTAGGATTTCCTGCCTTAGACACCAGCTCATCCAAATCCATTCTTGCTAATATTTTTCCGGTTGCAGCATCAATTTTTAAAATCAAAGACGTCCTCCATACATTAGCATAAATGATGCCTTTGTAATACTCCAGTTCGTTAATATTTACAACAGGTCCAATATTATCGTAAACTTCAATCTTATCCGTTACCGCAAACGAGTACGGATTCATATAATAAATTTTATTCGTGCCGTCACTCATTATTAAATCTTTCCCGTTATTAGTCATCCCCCAACCTTCAGTTCCGTAAGTAAAATTCTGAATAAATTTAAAATCATCCAGATTATAAACAAATCCTTTTTTATTTTTCCATGTAAGCTGATAAATTTTATTATCGAGTATTGTAATTCCCTCGCCAAAATATTGTTTGTCCAGCGCAATTTCCTTTGCTGTTTTTCCTGTAGCAAGGTCGTATTTCTTAATTAAAGATTTTCCTTCAAGTCCGGTACTTTCGTATAAATAACCTTTGTAGAATTCAAATCCTTCCGTGAAATCTCCCTTGGAGTGAGGATAAGTTTTTACAACTTTAAATTTACCTGCTTTTGGAATTACATCGGACAGGATTTTTAAATTTGATTCAAAAGTTTCATTCTTTCCGTCTTTATAGAAAGTCTTTATTGTCAGTTTATGAACTCCAAGCTTTTCATTGGAGGGCATCCATGCGTATGAAGTAACCCCGTTTTTTAATGAAGTAATCTGAGCGATGTCATAAAAGACCTGACATGAATCCATCTTAACATCTTTCTTTAGGACTCCTATTGAAACTCTTATGCTATCGTTAATTTTTGCAGATGAGTTATTAACAGGCGATACAATCTTCGAGTATGTTTCTACCTTTTTATCGATTATAGGAGTATCATTTTTGCAGGAAAAAAAAGTAGTGCTGAACAGAATAAGAACGAATATTTTTTTATACATTAATGGTCCTCTTTATTTACTAATTGAAACCAATTGCCGTCTTCATCGGTAAACGTAAGACATTTTTCTGAGCCGTCAGTTCCTTTAAAATTTACTCCTTTAGAATTAAAATGTTCCTTAGCTTCATCAGGATTGTAGGTATAAATGACAAAAGCTATATTAGCTTCCTGGTAGGTTTGAGGATTTACAGGATTTCCGGGGCGAAGAAGAATTAATGTTGTACCCTTTTTCAGCCAGACAAATTTCATATGTTGAATTTCTTCGACTTCAAATCCCAATGCCTCAATATAAAAACCTTTTGCAGTAAGTGGATTTTTTACAAATATTTCCGTGTGACCCATTTCAATTTTCATGTTTCAAAGATAGAAAATTTATATTATTTATTAAAGATTGATTGCAAAAATTTCTTTTGTATTATGGCGATAAATAAAATTGCGTTTTGCCGAATATTTAAAAATAACATCTCAAAACAGGTAATTTTTCTTAAAAACCCTAAAAACTAAATTGAATAAGTATATTAAATTACGTATATTTAACGATTAAATCAAAAAATTTTGGGAGATATATAAATGAAATCAATAAAAATATACAGTGCATTTTTATCCTTAATCATTGTTTGCGGTTTTCTATATTTTAGCGGCTGCACATCAGCAGAATCTACAACAGGAAAGTTAGCTTTTAATCAAAAGGATTATCCAAAAGCAGAAATTGAATTAAAAAAAGGTTTATCAATTGATAAAAATGATGCCGAAGGCTGGTATATGCTTGGCTACTCACAAGTTGAAGACGGACATTATGACGACTCTAAAGAATCATTTGCTAATGCTAAAAGATTATCACCTGAATATGGAGATAAAATTTTATCTTACTGGATTGATAAATACAATTCAGGAGCAAAAAGCTTTTCTGATGGAGCTAAGAACAAAAGTGTAGATAGTTACAAACAAGCATTGAAATATTTCCAGGCAGCATCAAATATTCTTCCTGACTCAGTTAAAGGTACAGAGGCTTTGGGCAGAACGTATTTTGCTTTAGGTGAAAAAGATAAAGCTTTGGAAATTTTCCAATCTGTTATTGCAAAGACGAACAGTAAAGAAAGCGCAATAAGAGTTGCAGGAATTTTATTTGATGAAGGAAGCGCATTACTAACTCTTAAGAAAAATGATGATGCTGCAGCAACATTCCAGAAAATTTTGAACATCTCTGCTCTTCCTAAAGATGACCAGTATTATGAAGTTTCCGCTTATAACTATGGTCTTGCAAAAGTAAAATCAGCTGAAGAATTAAAAATAGCAAATTCTGATGATCCTAAAATTAAAGGATATTATACTGATGCATTAACAGTTATTGAACCGCTCTCACAAACAAATATCAACAATCAGGAAATAAAACCAAGAGTTTGGGACTTATTAGTTGTATTGTATGGTAACACTGGACAAACTGATAAAGCAACTGATGCTTACAAAAAAGCAGAAGAATTAAAAAAGAAATAATTAAATTTTAAATCCCGGTTTTGTAAAGCAATCGGGTAACAATTATGGAAAATCAAAATCCACCTCAAAATAATTATAACTATACTTACGCGAAGAAGAACTCAAGCGGATGGAAATGGTTTTGGGGAGTTTTTATTTCCATTCTTGTAGCTGCAATGTTTTTCGTTGGTATTTCTTTTATGTTTCTTGCTAAAGTTGTGAGCAATGCTGATAGCGGAGATAGATATTCATATGAATACTCCAGCGGAAAAGGAAACGGAAAAATAGCAGTAGTCGATTTAGATTTTACTATTATAACATCCGACCCAATTGTACGGCAGTTCAAGAAATATCGCGAAGATAAAAATATCAAAGCAATTGTGCTTAGAATAAATTCTCCCGGAGGCGGCGTTGCTGCTTCACAGGAAATGTACGAAGCTATAAAGAAAACCCGTGACAGCGGAAAACCTGTGATAGTTTCATTTGCTTCACTTGCAGCCAGCGGCGGATATTATGCAGCATGCGGTGGAAGTATTATCGTTTCCAATCCGGGTTCGTTGACAGGGAGTATAGGCGTAATAATGTCTTTTGTTACTATACAGGAGCTTGCGAAGAAACTAGGCATAGATGAAACTACAATCAAAAGCGGTGAACTGAAAGATGCCGGAAGTCCTTTCAGATATCCAAACGAAAAAGATAAAGAATATTTTCAGGATATAGTTGATGACAGTTATAAGCAATTTTTAGATGTAGTTTCCAAAGAGAGAAAAATCGATATGGAAGACCTGAAAAAAATTGCTAACGGAAGAGTTTTCACGGGTAGTCAGGCAAAGAAGTTAGGTCTTGTAGATTCACTTGGTACATTTGAAGATGCAATAAGAATAGCAGGAAAAATGGCAGGTATTGAAGGTGAACCGACAATCGTAAAAGAAAGAACAAGACTTGGTATTTTAGAACGATTAACAGAAGGCTCAACATCTTCTGAGATTAAGAATTTGAAAGAAGAAATAAAAAACGAATTCATAGAAAAACCTGTTTTACAATATAAATTCGAAAAATAATTTTTAAATAAAAAATTATGACAAGAGCGCAAATTGCTGCTAAAATTTCAGAAGCTACGGGACTAAGCAAGAAGGAAACCGAAATTGTTGTTGAGGGATTCATCAGCTGCATCATTGAGTGCCTGAAGGAAAACGGTAATATTGAAATTAGAGGTTTCGGAACATTCAAAAACAATGTGAAGGAACCAAGAACTGCAAGAAATCCGCGAACGGGAGAAAGTATTTCTCTGGGAAAAAGATTTATCCCAATGTTCAAAGTCTCTAAAGAGTTCAAGAAAACAGTACAAGAAGCTCTTGTAAAATAAAGTTTAAAGAAGTTTTTAAAAAGTTTTATAAACAATCATTAAAGGAGAAACACTATGCCGTGTGGCAAGAAAAGAAAACGTGCGAAGATGTCAACGCATAAGAGGAAGAAAAGACTCAGAAAGAACAGACATAAAAAGAAAATCAGATAAAAAATTTTTGCAGATGCTGAGGTTGAAAAACTTCGGCATCTGCATAATTTTTATCTCCACTCACTCAGAAATTTCACTACCTTATCTTTCCCTAAAATCTGAATAATCAAAGGAAACTCCGGTCCATGAGTCTGGCCTGTTATGGCTATTCTTAACGGCTGAAAGAATTTTTTTCCTTTTACTCCTGTATCTTTTTGAGCTTGACTGAATAGATTTTTAATGTTATCTATCTCGCCGAAATCTGCTTGTTCTATTGCAGGAATTAAATAATTAAAAATCTTCTTTGCATCATCAGACTTAACTGACTCTTTAAACTCATCACTATCTACTGTAACTTTTTCCTGATAGAACATTTTTATATGCTCGCCTATTTCATTCAGTTTATTTAAATAAACACGAACAGCAGAGACAATTTTTTTAGTTTTTTCTAAATCTGATGTTTCGTAACCCGCTTCCTTTATATAAGGGATTAAAAGATCGGTCAGCCTATCTAAATCATAATTCTTTATGTATTCATTATTCATCCAGTTAAGCTTATCGATATTGAAAACTGCTCCGGCATTATGAACTCTCTCCAATGAAAATAACTCTATCAGTTTTTCCTTTGTAAAAATTTCTTCTTCACTACCGTCCCCGGGATGCCATCCAAGCAAAGCAATAAAATTTATCAATGCTTCATTCAGATATCCTTTTGCCATGTAATCTTCAACTGCAACATCACCTTGTCTTTTGCTTAACTTCGTCTTATCCGGATTTAATAATAACGGCAAGTGCGCCATCTTAGGGACTTCCCATCCGAATGCTCTATAAAGAATAATATGTTTCGGAACAGACGTAACCCATTCTTCTCCGCGTATTATATGAGTGATTTCCATTAAGTGGTCATCGATCACATTTGCTAGATGATAAGTTGGAAAGCCATCTCCTTTTAACAATACCTGGTCATCAACAATATTTGTTTCTATTTTTATTGTGCCGCGAATTAAATCTTCAAATATTACTTCTTCGTTAAGCGGAACTTTCAATCTTATAACATAAGGAATTCCTGAATCCAATTTTTCTCTCACTTCATCAGGAGTAAAATCCCGCGCGCGTCTATCATACATTGTCTGTCTGCCTTCAATCTGCTGAAGCTTCCTCATTTCATCAAGCTCTTCGGAAGTTTCGAAAGCATAATAAGCCATTCCTTTCTCAAGAAGCTCATCGCAATATTTTTTATAAATATCTAATCTTTGAGACTGATAATACGGGCCAAAGTCTCCGCCTTTAAACGGACCTTCCTCTATATCTAATCCAAGTTTTTGTAACGCTTCAACAATATTTTCAACAGCTCCATCAACTTTTCGTGTCTGGTCAGTATCTTCGACTCTTAAAATAAATTTTCCGTTATTGTGTTTTGCGAACAGGTAATTGAATAAAGCCGTTCTTAGACCTCCAACGTGCAAATACCCTGTTGGTGACGGCGCGAAACGAACTCTTACTTCTGAATTTGACATATATTATATATTATAGATTATTGATGATTATTAC
>JBBRQV010000189.1:0-5616 GCA_038225955.1 Ignavibacteria bacterium
CATTATAATAATCACGATTCCCCTCGTGGATTTTATCTATACAAAAAATCTCAAACTGAGTGAAGATATGAAATTTTTCTTCATAGCCAAATTTATTAATCGACTTAAGAAATTTCCTTTTCACTTCACGATAAGCTTCTTCGTCCCCCTCTAAATGTACATTGTATAACAAATAGAAAATCTCCAGATGATAATAATAAGCATGCTTTATCTTTTTTGCTTTTTTCAATACTTCAGTGAAATTTGTATTTTCAAAAAGGATATCGACAATATTTTCATCGAACGATACATTATAGTTTTTTGCGTACAGTAGGAACTGGTCTTTTGATTTTATAAGTTTTAAAATGGATAAAACAGTAAAGTGGTCGGAGTAATTAAAGTAAGCGTTGCAATAAAGTTCGTTATTATTTTTGCCGAGGTAATAATTATTATATAAGCCGTCAATTTCATATTGGTCAAATAAATTCTGTTCATCGAATAGAGGTTTATCCATAATTATTTTCTCAGCGGCTTTCATTTTTATCTCAAAGCTGTTATTCAGATTTCTCAAAAATAATTCATACAATAAAAATTCATTATACTTCGTCTGATTCTTTTTTATTCTTGAATGTACGAAAAAATCTTCAGCCATCTTCAGCATTTCAGAAGAAAGCGTTCGCATTATCTGGTCGTTATATTTTTCCTTTCCGTAAAGCTTCTTAAATAAATTTTCTTTTTCAAGAGATGCATCGTTGAACTCAGGAAATCCTGTTTTCAATAACTTATAAAGCGGAGTGAGATTTCTTTGCTTTTTAAAAAAAGGTGATTCAAGAAATCTTTCAAAATCTTTTAATTCTTCTTTATTGAAGGTACGGAGAATTTCTACAAGACGGGAATTTAGCATTAAATTTCAGGTAAATTTTCGTAACAATTTTACAGCAAAAGTATTTCAAATGGTATTAAAAATAAGGTTTTTAATGGGATTACCCGAAAAACATAACAACACAAATAAAGAAAATTTTCTTTGCAAAGGCAATACACAAACGATAATTTTGAACGTTCTTGTTTATGAAGATTTCAAAATAAGAATACTCTATTGCTTCCCTTAGAGACGGACTCAGCTGAAACACAACCGTCTTTAAAGGGGAAGCAGTAAAGGAAAACTGAAGTAAAGCAAAGAGGAAAATGAAAAACAAATTTTTACAAACCGCAGATCTCCCAAAGAAAGATTTACCCCTAATCATTTCACCTTTGTCTTCAATTTTATTTTTTCTTTTTCAAATAACAAATGAAGTCAAATTTTCAAACCAAACTAATAACACTATGAAAAAAATTATCCACATTCAAAAAAAGCTCTCAGGGGTTTGCTTTTTTCTAGTTACAACGTTCTTATTTATTCTGTGCTACTCAAACTCTAATGCGCAATTAACAGGGTATAAAGTAATCGATAATACAGGAGCAGGAGATTACTTATCTGTCACTGTAGCAATAAATGATTTGAATACGCAGGGCGTAGGGACAGGCGGAGTAACTTTTGCTGTAAATGCAGGGCAGACTTTTACTGAAGCTCCGATGACAATAACAGCAACCGGCACAGAAAGCAATCCGATACGATTCATAAAAAACGGTAAGACAGAGAATCCTAAAATTTATGGAATAAATGGGACTATAAACACTGCTAACATTAAAGAGCGTGGAGATGCTGTTATAAAAGTTATGGGAGGAGATTTTATAAGCTTTAGTGAGCTAAGCTTTTATGATTCTCCTGCTAATACAAATGGAACAACACAAATGGAGTATGGACTACTTTTTACACGAAGAGACTCGGATACGAATGCTTGTAAAAATATTTCCATACAGTTCTGTACAATTGATTTAAATTCCTCTAACCCATATACAATCGGGATTTACAATGCGTGCTTCAATAGCACTGTAAATTTTATCAACCCTACGTATGGACAATCCGATACTAATAAAAGATGTGTTAATTTTTATATAGGGCAGAATACAATAAACAATTGTAATTACGGAATCGCATCAATAGGGATGCAGGATTACGAACCATATGCAGCATATGACCAAAACATTCATATAGTCAATAATATTATAGGAGGTATCGGCGGAAGTTATAACGTAGCAGCTTTCGGAATGGATATAAAATGGGCAAACGAAATTACGATTGATTACAATAATGTTTCAGGCGGACAAGGTACATCAGGACAGCTTGGAGCAATTATTGGGATACATACATTTGCATACGATGCAAACTGCGCAATAAATAATAATATCGTTTCGCTTGGTTCAAACTCAGATGCTTTATATGGTACTCTTACGGGTATCTATAGCGGGGCTAACGGTATAACAAAAATTTATTCCAACGAAGTTAAAAATTGTTACGGCATAGGCGCAGCGGGACCGGGCGGAATGGCAATGATAGACCATTATGCTTCAGGTACACACAGACTTTTAATTTACAATAATAACCTCCATGATAATTTTGCTACGGGTACAAGCTATTACATGAATATTATAAAAGTGAATAGTTTAGATATGGACAGTTGTAATATTTATGATAATTCAATACACGACAATGGTTCTAACAGTAATGGATTTGGCTCAATGACAGGAATATATGGAGCAAATGCTCATAACAATAATATTTACAACAACACTGCTGATGAAGGGTTTACAGGAATAAATGTTTCGACAACTTACACTTCAGGGGATACATACGAAAATAATATTCATGATAATGGGCCTGGATTTGGAATATATGGCAGGGGGAATATTTATCGCAATAACATTTATAATTTATCTACTTTGCAGAACAGAACAATTTACGGAATTTTTGTTAATGGCGGAGGAACTGTAAATGTTTATAACAATTTTATCTCGAGATTGTATGCTCCTAATTCACTTTCACCAATATCAGTTGCCGGAATTTATTACAGACTCGAAACATCAATGAACATTTACAACAACACTATTTATCTGGATAACTCATCAAATATTAATAATGCAGGCTCTGCTGCAATATACGAATCTGCAAGTTATAGCAGTGCATACTCAAATATTGAATTAAAGAATAATATTCTTGTTAACGTTTCAAATCCGGGTCCCGGAGGAAAAACAATAGTTGTGGGAAGAAGCAATAACGTTCTTACGGGTTACAGTGCTACATCAAATAATAATTGCTTCTATACAAATGCTGGCGGATATATTTATAGCGGCTCAACAGATGTAGATGCAAGCGTAGGTGATTTTAAATCAAGAGTTGAACCTGCTGAAAGTAATTCGTTCAGTGAGAATCCTCCTTTTGTAAACGCGCCTTCAGATCTTCATCTATTAACCAATGTAGTTACTAAAATTGAAAGCCGTGGGATACCTGTAACAGAACCCGTAAACATAACACATGATTTTGATGGTGATGTTAGAAATCCTCTTACTCCCGATATTGGCGCAGATGAATTTAACGGACTCGGAGTAGGCAGAGATGCAGAGATTACAGGTACAGGATACTCAGGTATAAATTATTTTACGAGTAATACAATAAGTGAATTCACTTCAAATATAAAAAATAACGGAACGGAGTATATTTCATTTAAGATTTATAGGAAAGTTATGCCTGGTTCATATTATGATTCAGTAAGTATAAATAATCTTTCTCCTTTAAAAGATTCAATGGCGCAGTTCCCTGCTTTTAATTTTACAAGCGGTACAACTTACACTATTACTGATTCTGTTTATTTATCCGGGGACCAAATACCAAGCAATAATAAGATGAGTTCCGTATTTGCTCCATCAAAAGCAAAAAACTTTGTAATTATATGGGCAGATGTGAGTAATAGAGATAAAATCTTAAGCGCAATTTATGGTGCTGAAACGTTCACAAATAATTTTGATACAGTGAATATGAATACCTTCAGAGGTTCATTACATCCATGGAAAACTGCCTTCGCCCTTTACGGAGATTACTATAACGGAAACAGAACATGGACTGATAAAATGAGAGATACAATGAAATCATTTCTGGATAATTCAACTCCTTCTAATAAAAAAACTTTGCTGATTTTCGGCAATGTATTAGGCGGTTATAATGATGGAAACTCTCCTGAAGTAAGCGAGGCTGATTCAATTTTTTACAGACATTATCTTAAAGCAAATTTTCTGAATAATTATTGGGGACGTGATGAAAAAGGTTCTCAATATCCTTTCTGGGAATCTGAGCAAAGAATAAAAGGACTCGGAAATTTCAGTTCGATAAACGGTGATACAGCAGAAATTAATGGGACATATTCCAACTTAATTACTCCTGCCAATGGCAGTACCGCGGCAATCATTCCATTCACCGAAAGCGGTGACGGAGACTCCTGTGTTGCGGTTATTTACGGAAGCGAATCAACACCTTACAATACATTCTATTGTTCAATTTCTTTTAATTATTTTAGAAATACTTCACCCGATAACAGAATTGGTTATAGAGGAGGGAATGATTCCCCAACAAATTCATTGGGGAATATTTTTGAAACAATTACGAACTGGGTACAGCTTCCTGAGATTGGCGGAAGTGAATCTCTACCTGTAGAGTTAGCTTCATTCTCTGCAAGTGTAAATGATAACGCAGCCAAACTAAATTGGACAACTGTTTCAGAGTTAAATAATTCAGGATTTGAAATTGATAGAAGAAAGAAAACAAGTTCAAATACCTATGCCAATTGGGTAAACATTGGATTTAAAACAGGCGCAGGCACAACTAACAATTTAACTCAGTATAGTTTTACTGATAACAATCTGAGCACAGGAAAATATAAATATAGATTGAAACAAATAGATCACAATGGAAATTTTAAATACTACGAACTTACGGGAGAAGTTGAGATTGGAGTTCCTACTAAATATTCATTAAGTCAGAATTATCCTAATCCTTTCAATCCATCTACAAAAATAAATTATGATATTAAGTATGAAGGCTTCGTATCCCTTAAAATCTACGATTTACTCGGAAGAGAAATAGCCCAGCTCGTGAATGAAAATCAAGTAGCAGGAAGATATGTTATAGATTTTAGTTCAAGCAAATATATGATGGCAAGCGGAATATATTTCTATAGAATTCAGGCCGGGGAATTTACTAATACAAAAAGAATGGTATTGGTTAAGTAAATATCATTGTATAAAAGTAAATTTCAAGCACAGTCTATTTTTTAAAGCAAAACCCTGTAACCATTAATGATTACAGGGCATTAGCTGTGTGATCCCAACGGGATTCGAACCCGTATTTTCACAGAGTTTGGATGGCATTCAATACTGCAAAAATAATAGGATTTTTAAACTTTTTATCTTACTAATTCACCCCAATTCGACCCAATTTTTCAAAAATCTCAAACGGATTACTAACAGAAAATCAACCTGGTTTTCTACCAGCTTTTCGAAAGCGTCGCTCTGAAAATAATATCGTTGTTATCTCCTTCGTTAAATAATACCTCCCTATAGAAATTCTTCATTAGCTGAAGCGATAAATTTCCTATGTTATAAACCGGCAATGAAGAACTGAAAGACAGCACCAGATTAGAATTTAATCCCGACGTTTTCTGATAACTTAATCCTAATGTATTATTCCATTTTTCCAAAACAGTAAAG
>JBBRQV010000190.1:0-5418 GCA_038225955.1 Ignavibacteria bacterium
ATCAGAATACATAACTCACAAGTATGATTACAATATGAAGGCATTAGTTAATGCATTAAATAGGGCAAAAATTATAATAACACCTGATACATCAATTGTACATTTAGCGTCAGGACTTAATAAACCCATCATTGCATTGTATCCGAAAGTTGACTGGAATTATGAGAGATTTAAACCTTTGAGTGATAATTTTGAAGCGGTTATTTCAAACAGTGAGGAAGGAATAGAAGATATTAAAAGTACCGACTTGATTAAAAGATTTGAGGTTTTGGCGGAAAAAGTTGGGTTTTTATGAGTTAAATATTTCATACAATTTTGCACAAAATAAAAGACCTGACTCTGCTATTAGCGGAATCAGGTCTTTTACTTTGTGGAAATGCCGGGAGTCGAACCCGGGTCCGGAAAGCGAACCATTAAAACGTCTACATATTTAGTCTGGTTTTCTTTGTCTCATGATAAACGGCTAAACCGACAAAATGCTTATCACCAGCTCTGAAATCTCGCCCAATGCTACAGTGCATCACATCAGGCCAACCCCTCTAGTTATCACTTTCCATCTGCCGAGAGGTGGAGAAAACAGAAAGTGTTAGCGGCTTTATTAAGCTGCTAAAGCGTAATTGTAATCGTTGCCGATTGTAGTTTTCTACCCTTTTTTAGGTGACTGGCAGGACCACCATATGCAATTTTAAACATCCATACAATCCGTCGAAACCGGTGCATTCCCATGTATGTACTACTATATAATATACTTAAATATAACGTAAAAAGTTTCTTTTATAACATTTGCTTACTATAATAATACCAATTTCCTTTTATTTTTTTCCCAAACCTTTCATCTGTTGGCTCATATTTCTTATATATAATGTCACTTAAAGACAGTGATTCCACCTGGAAAATCATTACATCACAGTTCATTTTTATAAGCAAATCGCTCAGTTCTTTAAAAGAATCAAAGTGTAAATTTAACTTCTCCTTTAAAGGAATAAAAACACTATCCGAAGCAGTAAACCCTTTTCTCACATAAAACGTTACAGTTCTTTTACTTAAAGAATCCTGAAACCAAATTTCAAATTGATCTTTTTTATCGTGAATCGGGTAAAAATAGTACCTAATTCCAAAATTAAATTTATTATCTATGAGAAGCTGTTCTGTTCGATTAAAACTACCTTCATTATCATAAAAATACTTACTGGCTTCTTCATATGATTTGGGTAAAGAACATCCTACTACATATAGCAAAACTAAAATAACAATATAAGAAATATACTTCTTCATTTACCTCTTCAGCTTCGGATCTAATGCATCTCTTAATCCGTCACCAACCAAATTCACAGCGAAAATTGTAAGCATAATAGCTATTGAAGGAAATACTGCGAGTCCCCAATTATTACCCGCAATTATATATTTGTATCCGTCAAAAATCATCTGTCCCCAGCTTGCCGTTGGCGGCTGAACCCCAAGTCCGAGAAAGCTTAAGCTTGCCTCAAATAAAATCGCCGTTGCAAGTCCTACTGTACCTGTAACAATCACGGGACCCATGCAGTTTGGCAGCATATGCCTCATTATAACACGAGGCGCTTTAAAGCCGATTGCCTTAGTAGCCTCTATGTACTCTGTTTCTCTTAGGGAGAAGAACTGCCCTCTCACTATTCTCGCAATATCCACCCATCCCGTTAATCCGATGGCAACAAATGCCTGCCAGAATCCTTTACCAAGCACTACGGATAGCGCTATGATGAATAAAATCGACGGGAAAGCCCACACAACGTTTATCACCCACATAATAACACCATCAGTTTTCCCTCTGAAATACCCTGCTATTGCGCCTAGCATTACGCCGAGAAAAATTGCGATGCTTTCAGAAATTACACCTACAGCAAGACTAACTCTGCTGCCGAATATTAGTCTGCTTAAAACATCACGTCCGAATCTGTCTGTTCCCAGATAAAAATGAAGTTCCTTAGTCCAGTCTTTTTGTGAACTTCCTACAAGCTCGCTTTTATCAATCGATGCTTCGCTTCCCGAGTAATCTGTATAGTAAACTTTTGTGTTATCTTCTCTTAGAATTCCCTTAATCGGAATGTATGAGAGTTCATTGCCCTCAAGTTTTTTTACAATTACATCACCTTTAAAGCCGATTGGCTTCACGGAGTATTCTAATATCTGCTGATTAGGATTGAAGGGCGCAATCAGTTCTGCTGTTGACGCTATTAAAAAAAGTAAGGCGATTATCACAAGCCCTATCATTGCCAGCTTGTTACGCTTTAATCTTTTCCAAGAGTAATGCCATAGGCTTTTAGGAGTCGGGTCGAGAATCATACCCTCATCACGTATTACAGTTTCCTGTGCTTCTTTTGCTGTTGTTTCCAAAAATTTTATCTATAATTATTTTGACCTTACAGGATTAAAAACCTGTCAGGTCTTTTCAGTTTATTTTATTTACTAAGACAGTTTTACTTTTGGGTCAAGTACTGCGTACAAAATATCAACAAAGAAATTAATCACAACGAATACAACTGCACTGAATAAAACCGTGCCCTGTATCATAGGGAAATCTAATTTTAAAATCGAATCGAATGCAAGCAGACCTATACCTGGCCAGTTAAAAATATACTCTATAAAATACGCTCCGCCAAGCGTTGCTGCAAGCGAAGTACTGATTGTAGTTACAATCGGATTTAATGCATTGCGTAATGTATGCTTGAAAATCACTGAGCGCGAGCTTAATCCTTTTGCCTTTGCAGTTCTAACGTAATCCTGCTGCATAGCATCAAGCATAGATGAGCGTGTTATCCGCGCAATGATTGCAAGAGGTCTTAATGCAAGAGTTATCATGGGTAAAATTAAGTAGCTCGGGCCTTCGGAAATATACCCCGAGAGTGGAAACCACTTCAGCCAGAAGCCAAAGACGAGCGCCATAATCAAACCGAATGCAAATGTGGGGAACGATATCCCAAAGAGCGCAAAGAGCATCGATGAATTATCCCATACCGTATATGCTTTCACTGCGGAAATTATTCCTATCATTACTCCGAGTATTGCTGATATGATAAGCGCGCTGACTGCAAGCAATGCAGTGGCAGGAAATTTCTCCCAGATAGTTTGCACAACGTCTCTATTGGTTGAGTACGAGCGTCCTAAATCGCCTTGAGCTGCTTTAACAATGAATCTTGCGTATTGTACATAGAGAGGTTTATTTAATCCAAGTTCCTCGCGGACTGCTTCAACTGAAGCAACATCTGCGCGTTGACCGAGCATAATTCTTGCAGGGTCACCCGGTACAACATAGAGTAAGCAGAAAGTAACTGTTACTACTCCGAGGAGAATTAAAATTGTATAGAGAAGATTTCTTATTATATAAGCTGCCATTATATCGTGATGAAAGTATTATACAAAGTGTAAGAATTGTATGATGCAATATAACATACGTAGTATAAAAAAAAAGTCTCGAATTCATATAGAATCCGAGACTTTTCGAAACTTGTTGTTTCTCTATTACTGTTGAGTTATAACTCTTCTTGCTTTTAAGAAAGCCTTTGCGTAGGTTTCTTTTTCAAGAGAAGTTACTATTACACCTGTGCTAGAACCTGAATGAACAAAATATCCGTCACTTAAGTACATACCTACGTGTGTAACTCTTCCTTTGTGCATTGTATCGAAAAACAGAAGGTCGCCGAATTTTAAATCTTTTGTTTCAACGTTTTCTCCGACACCGGATTGTTCAAGTGAAGTTCTTGGTAATGCAACGCCGAGGGCTTGATACATTACTGCTTGAACGAATGCCGAGCAATCGATTCCTCTTTTTGAAGTACCGCCCCATAGGTATGGAGTGTTGAGGTATTCGATTACTTTGTACATCACTTCGTCGCTGTTGATAGCAGATGTGCTGGTGACTGTTTCAATGTATCCTGCGAGTGAGCTTGATAGAGATTCGAGATTACCTTTGTTAATTTCTGTCTTAGACTTAAAATTGGTACTAGCCACTTGTTGTTTATTCTTCTGGCTATTAGCAACTTTATTAGAAAGGTTGTCTTTAATCTCTTGGCTCATTGCTGTAGAACTAACAATGAATACGGCCAATGCAATCATTACTATAAACTTTAGCGATAAGGAAGTAGTTCTTGGTTGCCTGCCAATTAGCATTAACTAAATTCCTCCGTTTAGTTTATTATATTAAAAGAACAATGAAGTAAAGATACTATTATTAAATTTTAATCGCAAGGTGTTTATTTCTGCAATTTAAGGCTTTCCTTTGAAAATTCCCTGTTTCCACAATATTCTATATAGCATTTGTGCTATATTATGCAAAATAAGAAAGTACGTTTTAGCTCCAAAATGCCTATTTATCCAACCATAATCTTCTGAAATTCACTCTGTGCATCGGGTCAAGCGGATATCCCTTCACATAAGACTGCAATAATCTGTAATCTTCGTCATAAAAAATTATAAGCAGCGGAGCATTATCTATGGCCAACTGCTCAGCTTGTAAATACAATTTATATCTCTCTGCCCTATCGGTTTTTGTAATTGCCTGCTCAAATAAATCATCGTAAGCTTTATTCTGATAACGTGTGCTGTTTATTGGGCTTATATCCTTCGGATTTGCAGGCACATTTTTTCCGTAAAATAAATTCAGGAAGTTTTCAGGATCGGGATAATCCGCAATCCATCCGAGTCTGAAAAAGTCAGCACGGCCAGCATCGATATTATCCAAATGCTGAGCAAAAGGAATCTGGTTCAATTTCATTGTAATTCCGACCTCCTTCAGCATACTTTGTATTGCTTCTGCAACCTGTGTATTTCTTCCGCCACCGTCATTTATCTGCAAACTTATTTCAGGCAAACCCTTACCATCGGGATAACCCGCTTCAGAAAGTAACTGCTTCGCTTTATCTTTATCAAATGTATATCCTTTTATTGCTTTGTAATCATAGCCCGGCATTGCAGGCGGAACAACTCCGTAAACTCCCGGGAAAGATGACTGCCCGTTCAAGACAAATTTTATAATTTTGTCTCTATCGATAGCATAGTTAATTGCCTGACGAAGCTTTACGTTTCCTAAAATTTTGCTTGGTGTTAAAAAGCCATAGAACTGTACCGATAACGAAGGTACTCTTTGCAATTGGAATTTCGCGAACTCAGGTGTTAACTGTTTATTCACATCAACTATTTCTTTAAATGATTCATTCGGGATTCTGTACGACTCATCAATATTACCGTTTCTAAACTCAAGTAACTGCTGTGATAAATCTTTTATGAATTTAAACTTTACATTGTTAACGTAAGGAAGCTGATTTCCGTTTGCATCTTTCTCCCAATAGTCAGGATTTCTCTTTAAGTTTAAATCTTTATCCTGCGACCAGTTCTCAAAAATAAATGGACCTGTACCTACGGGATTTTGGAAATAATCTTTGCCAT
>JBBRQV010000191.1:0-5418 GCA_038225955.1 Ignavibacteria bacterium
CAAGATTATTTTCTATAGCAAATTGATTTTTACTTTTTTCAACAGGCTTTATCTTTGTTAATCCTGACCAATTTGAAATAATTTTAATATTATTTGCATCAGTATATTGAGCAAGTAAGGTTTTCATTCCTTCGCCGATAGTATAAAGTCTGTATGACTTCTTGAAAAGTTTTTTATTCCATCTTGCCCACGCTTTGTAAATCCATTTATTCTCTCCAATATTGTAAATTTTCAAAATATCAGGATAAACATCAAAAACCAAAATTGAAAATTTATTTGGCAGAATGAGTGATAGCAAATAAGCCGAAGGAGGAATCGTTATATAAAAGATCTCATAATTTCTGTACTTGAACAACAAATGAAAAAAAATTTGAATCGTTCCGATAAACCAAGAAGTCATTTTTTTTCTTGTGTTACCACGGTCATACTTTGCGGTTCCGGAAACTTTAACCTTTGGATTAAGCGGAATATCCTGTACTCTAATGCTTCCTGTTATAAGGGCAATTTCATCAAAATTTTTTGCAAAGGCATTTATTATATCAATAGTAAGATAACCTGTTGCCTGATTTATAAAAACAATTTTGTTTTTCATCTATAAATTTGCGCGTCTCATCTTGGCAAAGTCTTCGCATATACGCAGATAAGCTGCTGCTCTATCATGAGCAGAATTAAATGCTTTTACTCTTTCTTTTCCTTTTGCAATTAATTCTTCCTGCAAGTTTTTTGAATTTAAAAGATTTTCTATTTTATTTGTAATGTCTTCGGGATTCATAGGGTCAAAATAAATAGCAGCGTCATTACAGACAGTTCTTGCAAAACTCATATCAGATGTAAGGATGGGTTTACCCATGAGCATTGCTTCAGGATATGATGCAGAAAAGCATTCGAGCAGTGTTGGTAAAAATAAAATGTCACATTCCTGATACAGCGAGGGACATTCCTCTACTTTTACAGGGCCGACATTGTAAATTCTCTTCATTGCATTTTCATCAAACTCTCTCCTGTAAATATCGTCAGGTAAAGTTAAAACAAATCTGACATTAGATAAATTATGTTTATCAAGAAGCGAAACTATTTTATTTATTATACCAAGATTTTTATGATAATAAAAAGAGCTTATACAAATTAATCTGATTTCATTGTCAAATCTTGGCGGGAGTTTATCAAGAAATTTTTTCGAATTATAATAATGCGAACTGCAAGTATTTGAAACAGTGAAAACATTTTTTATTCCAAACAACTTCTTTGCTCTTTCATTAACATCATCCGTTTGAACTACCAAACCATCAGTTTCTTTTATGAACCATTGTTTCCAAGTTAGTGTTTTGAACTTCCAGCGAAGTCTTCTATATAAAGAGATATTTTTTAAATAGGGAGACTCGGGGTAAACGAAGTGAGGTAAATTAAATCCCATCAAATGCGGAGCATTAGGTCTCCAATAAGACGGACCTGAAGTTGTGAACACACAATCAGGTTTGATTTTATTTTCTAATTCTTTGAAGAGTTTCTTTGAACTGAAGTAAGCTTTAACACCGGAACCCGGTCTATATGGAATATCGTAAAAATGAAAATTATCAGAAAAGGCTGCACGGTCTATTTGTTTACCTGCTGTTTTGCTAAGAAAAATATGGTACTCGTGTTCAGGGAAATTTTTTAGTTCCTGCATAAAAGAATTTGCAACTTGTAATCCGCCGCCTTTTAAAACTGTGCCTGTATTAACTAATAAACGCATAGAAAAAAATAATTAGTATCAAACTTTATTAATCTGAAGCTGTAGAATGTGTAAGAACTTCAAAATGTATTTTCGTGCTCCGAAACCGATTTGTTTAAAACCAAGCTTTGTACAAAGCTTAATAGAGGATGTGTTATCTTCACTCGTAACATACCATACATCTCCAACATTTGTCTTTTTTAAATTTTTTATACAATCAAGAATTGCTATTGCAGCTAAGCCTTTGCCTCGGTATTGATTATCGGTAATTACATAAGCAATCTGTACATCCTTCTTTTTCATAAACGGCCACTTGAAATAAGCAGGAATAGCTAATATGCAGGACACAACTTTTAAGTTATGATAAATTAAAACCGAGCAATAGTTTCTATTTTTAAAAATTCCAAAGTAATGAAATACCCAGTAAAGAAAATATTTTTTTGGATAACTCTCCGGAACAAAATTTGTAAGTCCGGGTTTCCAGAAAACTACATTATAATCTGACTGAAGATTGAGCGCATCAAAATTTTCCCCAATCTCATTTATGTTTTGCTTAAATATTATGCTTTGAGGCATTCTGCGAGAATCTGTTTTTAGCTGATCAGAACATCATGAAATTTATCCATGATTACATCAAATTTAAAGTTCTTCATTTTTTCAATTGAGTTAGTCTTAAATTTTTTGCGTAACTCTTCATCATTCATTAACAAAATTAATTTTTCAGTATAACCTTTAATATCAGATTGCTGAATAAGGAATCCATTGTATCCGTCCTCAATTAAATCGCTGGGACCGGCAATGCAGTCGATAGCAATTGATGCAAGAGGAGTATTAATAGCTTCCGCAAGTGCATTTGGAAATCCTTCAGACACAGAGGTAAAAGCAAATATCTCGCTTTTATGATAGAGTGTGTCGATATCTGTAATTGTTCCTGTGAATATAACATTGCTCTCAAGCTTCAAATCTTTTACCAAAATCTTAGCGTGCTGCAGCAAGGGGCCTTCTCCTGCAAATACAAGTTTCCAGTCCCTGTAATCAGTTTTGGCAAAAATTTCTATAAGTAATTCCTGTTGCTTAGTGGCAACAAATCTTCCTACGTTTAAAATAATTTTTTCTCTTCTGATATTAGAAGATGACATAACTCTTACGGGGTTAGGAATTTTAATAATATTAGGATGGCGAAGCCTCTCTTCCTCAATAGATTTTGCTGTTTCAGTCTGAACTATAATTCCTTTTGCACTCTGATACAGAATGTGTTTTAATATGTACTGAAACCCACTCCCTGTTTTATAAACAGAGTTATTTTTGAAACTTAAACGGCTGTTTATCTGCGGACTGTTTCTATCGGATAGATACTTTTTCATTTTCAATCCCATAGAGGCAAGCATAACAAATGAATTGTATTTACCGCCGAAGCTCAAAAAAGAATAAGGTTTTATTTCTTTAAGTGTTCTTCTTAAGAAAAATAAAAGTTTGATAGAAATAAGTAATTTATTTACACCCTTAGTTTTAAATTGCGGCTCATGAATCTTAAGCTCATCCGTTAAAGAATAAAAAATTGGCTGAAGAGTTAAGATAATAAGATGAACGTCAAGATCTTTCCGTTCCGAGAAATCGTTAGCAATTTCACTCATAACTCTTTCCATCCCACCTGATACCATGGATGGAATTACTAAACAAATAGTTTTTTTGCCTGGAGTAGATTTCAAACTATTTTAGTCCCCCTTGTTGATGCAAAAAATTTAATAATGGTGATATCAATATTTTGTAAATTTTATAAAGTGTAAATTAGTAGCTTTAATTTTTTTTGTAGTATTCAATGAACCAGTTAACATATTCCTTAATTCCCTTATCTATATTTGTATTTGGCTGATAACCAACTGCATTTGATAAAGCGTCAATATCCGCATAAGTTTTATAAACATCTCCCTTTTGCATTGGGTGAAGCTCTTTGTTAGCGGTTTTACCTGTGTACTTTTCGATTTTTGAAATGAAATTCAGCAGGTGTTCCGGTTGATTATTCCCAATATTATACAAAGCGTAGATATCTTCCCCTGGTCCTGATTCAATTGTTAGTTTAATACCATCTATAATATCATCTATGTACGTAAAATCTCTGTATAAATCACCATCGTTAAAAACTTTTATAGGCTTACCATCTATAATAGATTTCGTGAATAAATATGCGGCCATATCAGGTCTGCCCCAGGGTCCGTACACTGTGAAAAATCTCAAGCCTGTTGTAGGAAGTTTATGAATGTGGCTATAGCTATGAGCCATAAGTTCATTACTTTTTTTTGTAACCGCATACATACTTATAGGCTTATCAACATTATCATTTTCAGAGAACGGAACTTTCTCGTTGTTACCATACACAGAGGAACTGGACGCATATATTAAATGCTTAACCTTGAAATTCTTAGAATACTCCAGAATATTAAAGAAGCCTATAATATTAGATTGTATATAAACTTCAGGTGCTTCAATAGAATATCTCACACCAGCCTGAGCAGCAAGGTGTATTACCAATTCAAATTGTTCTTCCTCAAATAATTTTTTCAGTCTGTCCGATTCAACTAAATCCATTTTAGTAAAACGAAAATTAGGTGATGTTTTACTTTCCGCAAGCGTATCATTTTTATCTTTTGGATTTATTGTTACTCCCAACTCTTTTAATCGGTCGTATTTCAATTTTGAATCGTAATATTCATTTAAGTTGTCAATGCCGACAATATCGTAATTCTCAGAAGCTAATTTTTTTACTAAATGAAATCCTATGAAGCCGGCAGCACCGGTGACTAAAACTTTTTTATTCTTTCCTTGCATTAAAATTAAATCTGTTTATGATTGTATTTGATTTGTGATGAGGTCGACCATCCAATATTGTGAGTTGAATGGACCTTCATGCCAGTTTAAATCTTTATCCCAGTATCCGGGGCAATTGTAATATGGCTCCTTCGTGAATCCGTAACTTATTTCTACGATAAGAGGCTTGCTATCTTTATAAACAAAATCTATTACTAAACATTGGCTCTTTAGTTTATCATTTAAATCAAAAGACAATTTTATTGTCTCTGAATCGAAATGCTTTTTCTCAAATAAAATATTTCCGCTGCCTGAAGCTCTGAAATCATTTTCTCTTACCATTCTTTTAATAGCAAAAGCCTTGCTATCTATTACAATAACTCTTATATCATGGTCGTTGTTTGGAATAAAGTCCTGAAAATAAATGTATCCTTTTTCAGGTCCTACCATCTTATCAAAGTCAGTTGTATATCCTAATCTTATAACGCCCTTGGCAACATCTTTTAGATTTGTTTTGCCTAATTTATACTTGCGCCATCTTTCCCTTAAATTTGAAAATCCATCGTACTGTCTGAATCCTTTTCCGAAAGCCTGATTAACAAGTCTTTCTGCATCAGTTTTAGTCTTAACGAGTCTTACATTTTGTGAACCTGCGCCTTTACGAAGTTTAAAAACTTTCGGGAAAGTTGTTTTGTTTATCCATTCACTCGCTTCATCTTTACTATAGAATACATTTGTAGGAACTGTAGGAGCGTTAACTGCTTCAAGCAAATATTTCTGCCCGACTTTATCATCGAAGTGCCACATTGTATTGTAATCCGGAAAAACTTTTTTACCTGCAGCTTGCAAAGAAAACATAAGCTGCTTTGCAAACAAAAAATCTTTCGCATTGTAGTGACTGA
>JBBRQV010000192.1:0-5410 GCA_038225955.1 Ignavibacteria bacterium
TCGGTAAACTCATCATATTTCTTTAGCGAATAATTTTGCAAGTCCATTCTCATCAATCCTCTGTTAGTACCCATCCAGATAAAATTTTGAAACGGTAGAATAGAATTTACAACCGATGTTAACAAACTATTCTCTCTGAAAAGCTCAACTTTGTTTTGGCTGAAGTTCAGAATATTTAATCCTCCCGCAGTACCCAAATATAAATTGTTATCATCTTTTTGCGTTATAGAATAAACATAATTATTGCTAAGGGAATTTGTATCATTGAGATTCTTTGAATACCTGGTAAAATTGTTTTGCTCTCTGTTAAATTTATTCAATCCTGCAAATGTTCCTGCCCATATATTGTTTTTTTTATCTCTATACAAAGAAAGTATTGCATTATCGCTTAAGCTGTTTTTATCAGATGGGATGTTGCGATAGCTGACAGTGTCATTTCCTGAAAGATTTATAAAGTAAATTCCGTTAGTTGTTCCGGCTACAATGCTGTTTTCATCTATTAGTAATTTTGTTACTCCTATGTTCGGAAGTATGGTTAATTCTTCTCCGTTATTGGAAATTTTTACAACTCCCTTATCTGTTGCAAAGAATAAATTGCCTGAATTATCTTTTACAATCGCGTTAACCGAAACGGTTAAACTCTTATAATTTATTTTTTCCAACTTCGCAGATTGTTCATTAAACTCAAACAAACCTTCACCACTACCGATAAGCACTCTCTTTTTTGCTGAATCATAGTAGACGGCTTTTACATTCCCAATATTTAATCCGTTTGATGTTTCAGAAAAATCGGAGAAGCTTTCATTTCCGCTTACTACTTTATATAAACAATTTTCATAGGAGCTTATCCATAAGCAATTGGATACATCACAAATCATCGCCACACTTTCAGCCGGTGTTTTCGTTTTGGGAGATATGACTATTTTAGTAAATTTATCTTTAGCTGCATAATACTCATAAACATAATTAGAAGAGCAAAAGAAAATATTCCCATTTTTATCTTCGCTAAATTCATAGACTGTTACATTTGAAGGAGAATTTTCTTTGGTTGAATCAAACATCTGCTTATTAAATTTGTACTCCCCTTTTTTAATATCGTCAGCCTTCAGCATGCATACTCCACGCTGTATAGTTCCAATCCATAAATTTCCTTTTCTATCCGAATAAAGTCCTCTTATTATTTTACCGTTTATTGAGTCAGGGTCTGCATCGTATCTGTTGAAATTATCAAATTTATTTCTTTCAGAATTAAATCTGAATAGCCCCCCTCTGAAAGTTCCTATCCACAAATTATTTTCTTTATCAACTGCTAAAGAAAAAATATAATTGCCCGCGGGATTTCCGTTAAAGTTTTGATAAGTCGTAAAGATATTATTTTCAAATTTACTCAAACCGTTCTGCGTGCCAAACCAAATTATGCCGTTCTTATCTTCCGTAATTGTCCACACTGTATTATCACACAAACTGTTTGAATTTTCTTTATGTACAAAACGAGTGAACGAAGATGTCTTTGCATCATAACGACTTACTCCCCCAAGGTAAGTGCCAAACCAAAGATAGCCTTTACTGTCTTCAAAAATGCTGACAACATCATCATTAGCTATTGATGTTGAATCGAAAGGATTATAGCGATAGGAAACATAATTAATTCCATCATACCTGTATAAACCATACATAGTTCCAAACCATATGAAACCCTTGCTATCCTGATACATTTTGTAAACAAGGTTTGACGGAAAGCCTCCCTCCGGAATAATTTTTTCAATTTTATAATCGTCTGCGTTTACTTGCTTTGTAATACTAAAAGTAAGAAGCAGACAAATTGCGCATAGTAACTTCATCCTACAATTTTCATAATTGGCAATTAATTATCAATCTCATATTTGTGAGATACTAATTAATGTAAAATACTAATGTGATAAAGGAAATATACTATAAAAAAGCCTCGCAATATAAAAACCTGCTGCAAGGCTTGGGGTTGTTGTATTCAATATTACAGAAATAACACTTGCAGTATTGTTAATGAAAGCTATGAGCAAAGATTAAATTTAGAAGTGTTTTTCCAATACAGGTTTTTTCATTTCACTTTCTTTGACGGATTTTTGACGGATTATTACTATTGAGATTAAATAGCAGCATTATTGTCACATTTTCCTATCCGTTATTTAATGATGAATTTTTGACGGATTCTTTTCGATTTAGCATTATAAATTCAGAATTAAATAGTCGCATTATTGTCGCATTTTATTTACCCTCATTTCACTTTTTAACTATTTAAAATCTGAAGGAATTTCTCCGATGGAAATATACTAAGATAAAAATAATTTGTAAAGTAAATCTTCCCTATTAGTAGATAAGAAAAAAATATTTTGGCATGGGAAGCTTAAGATTAATTGCTTTCCTATTCTACAAACTTCGAATTTATTTTTTATTACGGATGCTGTACTGCTTTACCGAAACTTGAAGAAAAAATTGTAAAGTCGTTTCCATTTACTGTGCCGTCAGAATTTAAGTCTGAACTAATATATCCTGATTGCCCGAATTGCTGTGAGAAAATTGTAAAATCATTACCATTCACAAATCCATCCTGGTTAACATCACCGCTTATCATTGTATATTTCCCATTTCGTAAATTCATATTACTTCCGAATGCTTGTGAAATCGCCGACGTAAAATTATATGAAAGCACTGCGCCTGATGTATAAGTTTCACCGCCTGCTTTGCTCCAAGTAGTAAGGGAGTTTCTGTGCTTTACAACTATGTAGTATGTTCCCGATGGAGTTGAATTGTACTGTGCAACCCCGGAAAATGAAATAGAGTCTAGTGTAAATTTTGACGAATCAATAAAAGCATAAGGAGCAGTTGAATTTGCTAAGTAGACTGTGACTGTATCTCTAAAGTTAAGCGAGTTAGTTCCACTATTATATATTCCATCGGGTATCACTGTGATATTAATATTTGTAGCAAGAGAGTTTGATGCAGCAGTCCATCTTGAGAAAGAATTAATTCCTGAAAGCGAGATTGTATTGTTCGTAGTATCTCTTGTGCCGCCCTGTATGTTCCAACTCGTTCCGCTATTAGTAGATTTATATAGGGAGAGAGTATTTTCGTTTAACCCGTTTAATTCCGTATTATCATATTTGAAAACAATACTTGCATTCAGACCGGAATTATTTGCAGGAGTAATATCAAAAAACCTTGCTATGGAATTCCCGCCATTAACAACCTGAATTGTATGCGACCTTGTAATTGTAGTAACTCCAAGATTTGCAGCGCTTGTTAAAACTGCTCCCATTCCTCCAATATTTAAATTACTTGGCGCGGATAAAGTTCGTGTAGTAGTAATTGAACCCGTTGCACCCTTTACAGTGTTCCCCGCTGTTTCAGACAAATATCCTGTTGTACTAAGCGTAATTATTTTTCCGTTCAGATTTAAAAAACCTGCAAGAACAAACAATGTATCATTCATCGTAAACGGGCTATTCAAATTTATTCCTGCGGGATTACTGATAGTTAACTTATTTATTGTACCATTATTTGGAATTTCTATTCCCGAAGTAACATTTGCTACGCCGGAATAAACAACGTTAACGGTTGAATTTAATCTCAAGTTACCACTAACGCTTCCTGCTTTTCTATTTAGTGTAGATGAATTTCCCATTACCAGAGTATCAGTTAAAGTCAAATTACCGTTAGTTAAAAAAACAGTTCCGGGAATTGAAATTTTATTAAGCAGCGATACGCCAGCAGAATTATTAATTGAAATATTGTTATAAGTCATTCCTGCAGTCGCGATGTTTTGCAAACTTGTTCCGTTATACTCTACCGTTCCGCTCGATGCTGTAAATGTTCCATTATTCACTAATGGAATATTCCCGCCGTTCATAAATAAAGTGTATGCCGAATTATTAAATATTCCTCCGGTATTAATTATTAAAATCTGAAACTGGTGATTGCTTCCAAGCATTACATTGCCTCCATTAAGAACAATACAATTTAGAGTTGTGAAAACTCCGCTTCCGGATAAGTTTGTAGTAGAACCAAATTGAATTTTGAAAAGTGAGATAGTCCCATTATTAATTAATGAAGAACTATTGTAGTTTAATGTACCTGCTCCGGTTATTGTTGCTGTAGAAGGGATGGTAATACTTGACGGAGAATCGAATATAGAATTAATATTTAATGTGGTATTAGCGCTAAGATTAATCGCACCGCTATTACTACCTGTATTAAATTGCAAAGTACCAAGAAGTATATTTACTATAGAAGAAGTATTTAAATTCAGAGTAATCGCATTGGTCATAAGCGAGTTTTTTACCATCGTTCCGTTATTAGTAACATTAATATTACAATTATACCCTGAGGTACAAATTATATTAAATAAATTATTATTAGTGATACTTCCCGTCCCGCCAATTGCACCTACAGACCAATTGATTATACCGTTATTGATTAATAGTTTACTACAAAATATATCTGTGTGGGCTATGGCCATAGTGGCTGAAGCTAGTATAATAAATGGTCCCGTCCCTGAAATTGTACCGGAATTCATATTAAAAGAATTTGATATTTGAACTGTATCTGAACCGCTTATAGTTCCATCTAAATTCACAGTTGAAAGTGTTATAGTAGTACCCGTAGAGAAATTCATAGTTCCGCCTCCGGAAATACTTATTGCAGGATTATAACTGCTTATCGTCAATCCCGAATTAAAACTCGCTGTACCTCCTATCGAAGAAAATGTACCGAGATTTGTTAGTGTCATTCCTCCAGTAAAGTTAACAGTTCCGAGAATAAAAACTGTATTACCTGAGATATTGTATGTTGAAGTAGCAGTAAAATTGGAATTTGTAACAAAATTTACGTTGCCTGCTCCGTTTATCGAGGATTGAAAATTATGAGTTGCAGTTGAACTATTTCCAAACTCCATCAATGCGCCGGAAGCAACGTGAAAACTACCTGTATGTGTATAATTCCCAGTCGAAGCTATAAAAGATAATGTACCGATATTTAAATTTACAGTTCCGCTATTTGTGAATCCGAGATTAAAATAATTTCTATTATTTGTTGCACTTTTAGTAATTGTTCCGTTGTTAATAAAAATCATTGCCATTGTATATCCAAGTGAAGTTTGAATATTGAAAATATTATTATTAATAAATGTTCCCGTGCCAAAAAACTGACCCGACGTCCATAAAAGAGTTCCGTTATTTATAAAATTTTTATCGATGTTTAAGTTAGCAATAGTTATGTTTGTATTACAACCTGCTTGCATAACAATCGGACCTGCGCCTGTATAAGAACCGCCTGAGCAATTAAATGTCCCGGATATTTTTATTGTATCAGCGCCGGTAATACTTCCTGAAGATGTTAACGTTGTAAAAGTATATGAAGAAGTACCTGTATTAAA
>JBBRQV010000193.1:0-5359 GCA_038225955.1 Ignavibacteria bacterium
GACAATTTCAGTGAAGTTAAGAAGATGATGCTTGTGAAGTAAGTTTTTTAGCAAATTATTTTTATGATAAACCCGATGGTGGAAACGCTATCGGGTTTTTTATTTATTTTTAGTTGAATAAAAGTTACCTTTAAAAAAACATCTTTTATGGCTTCAAAGATTGTTTTACTTGTCGCCCTCCTGTTATTACCCTCTTTATTAAAAGCTCAGAATAGTAAGCCTTCTTTTTCTGTAAAAATAAGTTTGGAAAAATCAGTTTATGATTTTGGAGAAGAGATTAAATCAACAATTACTATAAAAAACATAAGTGAAAAGAAAGATTCGCTGGACAATAATGAATTGTATGATGCATTTGGCAATAACGTATATTTATTTCGTAATCTGGATACTGTAAAATGTTTTAAAATTATGGTTACAACTGAAATTGCAACATTTAAAATTTTTAAACCCTACGAAGAGTATATTATAGAAACCTATGTTACAGGTACTTGCAGCAATTTACCAGTAGGAAATTCTTTTCAATATACAATCCTAGATACCGGTTTATATACTTTACAAACTTGTATTAGTAAAAAAATTGGATTCGACGGGTCAAATTATATTCATCAAAAAAGCAGTTCTAATGCAATTAAGTTTTATATAAATTCCCCTAACGAAAATGAAAAGAAAGCGTTCCTTGAATTAGGTGAGATTGTAAGTTACACACTTGAGCAGTTCAGAGACACGGTATATAGGCTGAACGTTTTACTTAAGTTAGACGAATTTATTAGGGAAAACATAAACACTTATTCGGCAGATATTGGTTATCTTGCTATGAGTAGTTTATCTACTGGACTACGTTCCTACGAAAATGATTTTATAGAGTTATCTGAGTTTTATTTATTAAATAAACCTAACGGTAGACAGGTTTCTATTGCACTATTGGCAATTTATAAAAGTTTTTTTAAAGAAACCCATAATAAAGATAGAGCCATTGAAAAAATAGAGAACTATGAGAATAATTACCCGAACACTAGATTAGAAAAGGAATCAATAAAATTAATTCAATATCTCAAGGGACAAAAAGAAAATTAAAAGTATTATTTTAAAAAAAGCCCGCAAAGAAAATCTAATAAAGAAATTCTCACCGGGCTTTTTATATTTCAAAATTTTATTTTCTATTTAAAATCCTACGCTGCCTTCAGGCGGGAGATTTGATTCCTGCGTCCCTTCCGACGGAAGCGAGTGCGAGACATTACATTTCTTAGGCAAAAACTTTTTAAGCACGAGTTCCTTATGCGATGGACAAGAACCGTTATCCAGCATTCCGCTTATAGAACATATGCTTGCCTCCTCTACACCATCAGGCATCTGGAAATACGCAACAGGAAAATCAAAACTATCATCGGCATATAAGTACTTCATAAAGCGTCCCCATATAGGAGCAGCTGCCTTACCGCCTTGACCATATCCGCCGCCGAACTTCACACGCGGGTCATCAAAGCCAAGCCATACTCCTGCTAAGAACTGCGGAGTAAAGCCCACGAACCATGCATCAGTGTAATCATTTGTAGTACCTGTTTTACCTGCTGCAGGTCTTGAGAAAAATTGTCTTATGCTGGTTGCAGTTCCTTCGTCAACAACACCTTCCATCATATCCGACATTATATAAGCAACGTCCTCACTTAAAATTTCTTTCGAGTCAGGTTTTATTTCTTCTATAATATTTCCGTTTCTATCTGTGATTTTTGTAATCGCAATAGGCTCAACCCATATTCCCTCGTTAGCAATTGTTCCAAATGCATTCGTAAGCTCCATTGGAGTAACTTCTCCAGCCCCAAGAACGAGCGAAAGCACATTAGGAAGCTCTGACTTCACGCCCATATCATGCGCAAGCTGAATTACTTTATCAAGCGGAGCAATTTCCATAGTAGTACGTACAGCAATAACGTTTATTGATTTTGCAATAGCATCACGTAACGATACACTGCCGCCGGTACCACCACCTTTCGGAGACCAGATTCTTCCACCAACATTAACATTTATCGGATCGTTTGAAATCATATACCCGGGACTGTAACCGTTCTGTATCGCTTCAGTATAAACAAAAACTTTAAAGGTTGAACCCGGCTGTCTCTTAATCTGAGTAACGTGGTTCAAACCATATTTGAAAGTGTTGTTCGGATTTGCGCCTACCATTGCTTTTATTTCGCCTGACTTAGGATTCATACATACAAATCCCATCTGTACTGTTGTCTCAATCGCTTTTACAGAATCAATAAAGCTTGTGCTCTTACGAAGCCTATCGGCAATCTTGCTTCTCTCTGCATCAGTCTTTCCTTTTTTATACTCCTCACTTTGTTTTATCTGACGCTCAACTGCATCGTTCAAAACATCCTTATTATTTTTCCAATTCCAGTAGCCGTTAAATTCTTTCTGGAAAGTCTTCAGCTGCTCAGTGGCAGCATCCATTGCATGCTTCTGAAATCTTGTATCAAGTGTTGTGTAAATTTGCAAACCGTCTCTGTATAAATCATATCCGTATTTTTCTGCCTTTTGTTCAAGCTGCTGGCGCACCATTTCAGTGAACTGCGGAGCAGGCGAATTAAACTGGGCAAAATTCTTTTGCAATGTTACTTTTATTGGGTCATCGGATAATGTTCTGTATGTTTCGGCAGTAATATAACCTGCTTCCTGCATTGAGTTAAGAACAATGTTTCTTCTCTTCTTTGATTCCTCAGGGTTATCAACCGGATCGTACTTAGAAGGATTTTTCAGAATCCCGACAAGTATTGCGCATTCATCAAGAGCCATATCTTTAGCATTTTTATTGAAGTAAGTCTGCGCAGCAGCCTCTACTCCGTAAGCACCCTTTCCGAAATATACTGTATTAAGATAGTAGGCAAGAATTTCCTGCTTAGTGTAAGTCCGTTCAATTTGAATTGATGTCATCGCTTCGCGAAGTTTTCTATTTAAAGAAACTTCGTGCCCGATATCTGGATAAAGATTTCTCGCAAGCTGCTGGGTAATTGTGCTTGCACCTTCTTTAGTTCTGAATGCTATAATGTTTTTTACAACTGCCTTCAGTGTTCTATCAAGATCAAATCCCCAATGGTCATAGAATTTCCTGTCCTCTGTAGCAATCAGTGCGTTGACCATTTCCTTTGGGATATTTTCAATGGTAACTTTAGTTCTGTTCTTAAGAAAAAATTTATCTATTAATTCTCCGTCGGCAGAATATACTTTTGTTGCTTCTTCTAGTTTTGGATTTTCTAACTCGGCAAGTGACGGAAGTCCTTGGGCAAGATACACAAGATATCCCGCAAAGCAGATAATTCCTATTAAAATAAAAACTACTGCAGTTCCAAGAACATTATTTGCATTTCTGTTTTTCTTGGAAGCCTTTTTTCTGTATTCTTTATCGTTAAGATACTTATCGAGTTCTTCCTCTTTATATTTATCTTTTTTAGCCAACCGCTTTTATTGTCTCCTGTCTGTAATTATTTTCTTTTTTGTCGTAGTAACTTATCAATTCTATTTTTTTATCTTTATAAACTGCGTATGTAAAATTATCAATCCAGTCACCTGTATTAATGTAAGTCCCTGTAGGATAATCTACTCTCAACGGGCGATGCCTGTGTCCCATTAGTACAAAATCAAATCCTTCTTTTATTTTCATTTCGCCAAAATCTCTTAAACCATCGTGTTTTGAGTAATCTCTCTGTCCTGTATGCATCCGTGAAGAGTGCGAACTTTTCTTGGCAAGCCCAAGCCCCCAATCAGGGTGAAGCTTCGCGTAAATAAACTGCGCAAACCTATTACGCATTAATTTTTTTAAAATCTTGTAGCCTGTATCTTTATAAGCCATCCCGTCTCCGTGATGTATAAAAAATTTCTTGCCATCTATCTCGCGAATTATCTCATCGAATACTATATCTATATTAAACTCTTCTTTAAAGTAAGTCCCCTTCCAGAAATCATGATTACCTGCAAGATAATTTATCTTAATTCCTTCGGAAACTAATTCGGAAATTTTTGTAAAAAGCTTGTAGTAACCTTTTGGAACTACGTGCTTATACTCCATCCAGTAATCGAATAAATCTCCAACTATAAACAATTCCTTTGCATCTTCTTTAATAGAATCCATAAAGTGTAGAAGAACTTTTTCCTTTAATACGTTATCTTCTTTCGGTCCGTAACCTAAATGAACATCTGAAACAAAATAATAAGCATTTTTCATTTTACGGGGCGATGTTCGTATTTCTTTAATAAACTTATTTTACTTTTACTTTAGCTGTGAAATTCTTTGTTCCTATTTTACAAACGCCGTCTTCAGAATTACAGTAACCGAATTTTACTTTTCCTTTTATTGTAATTGTAGAACCGCTTTCTGCACCGGAAGGAACAGTAAAATTATATTTTACCTGAGGTGTTTTTAAATAATCATCGCCGCCGCCGTTTGAAGAATAATCCTGTATTCCATTCCCGTCAATGCCGTCTGTAATTGTTACTTCAATCTCAGGGTCTTTTGGGATTTTTACGTGGTCGCTTATTTTGAATTTTATCGTTAATACTCCGCTCTCGCCTGCTGAATATGATTTTTTATTGGCTGATGCAGATACTGCCGGCGCTTCTGCTGCATTTGCAGTGCTGAATCCTGTCAGGCAGAAAAAAGAAAAAACTAAAAGTGCTAATAATGATTTATTTTTAGTCATTTTTTTGATAATTTTGGGTGAATTTTATAAAAATATGCAATTTTAAATTTTATACAAAGACAAATAAAATATGCTAATTTTTCAACGAATTAAAAGCTTTTTTGTTCCGTTGAGCCAAGAGTTGAACTAAGGAAGACAAGAGAGATTTGCCGGAAAGCATGGGCAAAGAAAAACTTTGCCCTGCATTTTTAATATCTGGAAATTATATATCCGTTAAGAGATTTATGAGACTCAATCAGTGCATAAGCATTGTGATTGTGTATGCTTTCGAAATTTTCCGCTTCAACACTGTACCAGGTAATGTGAGGCATTTCTTTCAGCTTCAATACAACGTTACGAACTAAATCCTCAACAAACACAGGATTCTCATAAGCTCTCTCCGTTACGAATTTTTCATCTTCTCTTTTTAATAATGAGTACAACTCAGAGCTTGCACTTTGCTCTACTAAATTTATCAAATCCTCTATCCAAACCGTATCATTAAACCTTACTGAAACAGTTACATCTCCTCTTTGATTATGCGCTCCGTGGACTGAAATGCTTTTGGAGCATGGACATAAAGTTGTTACCGGAACAATTACCGTCAGTACAAAATCTTTCTGCTCGTTCTTTCTTGCGGCATGGAATTTCGCCCGGTAATCCAGTAAAGATTCCTTCTTAGTTAC
>JBBRQV010000194.1:0-5329 GCA_038225955.1 Ignavibacteria bacterium
GCTGAGAAGTTTTTCTATGTTGGATTTATATGTTCTGCCGGAGATAAACTTTGTTTTATTTTTCATGTAAACTTCATACTCACCGTTAAACCACGGCTTGAGTTCTTTTATGAAGTCTGAATTTATTATTACTGACCTGTGTATTCTCACAAATTTTTCGGGATTCAATTTCTTTTCCATAGCATTCATTGTATCGCGAGTCAGATGCGATGCTCCATTTGCAAAAAGTTTAATATAATTTCCCGATGCTTCAAGCCACTCAAGTTCAGATGTTTTCATAAAGTAAATTTTATCGGAAGTCTTTATTACAATTTTTTCAAGATACTTATCGGACTTCGATACTTCTTTCTCCTCAACTTTTCTTTCCTTTAAATCATTAAGCGCTTCAAGAATTTTATTATTATTATCCTCTATCTGCTTACTGCTTAAATGTTTTCTTGCACGATTTAACGTAAGTTGAAATCTATCCCTATCAAATGGCTTAAGTAAATAATCCAAAGCATGTACTTCAAAAGCCTTTAATGCATATTTATCATAGGCAGTTGTAAAAATTATCGCGGGCAATATTTTTAAATTAAGATTTTCCAGCATTTCGAATCCATTCATACCCGGCATTTTTATATCAAGAAAAATCAAATGGGGTTTTAAATCTTTAATTGAAGCAATTGCTTCAGTTGAATTCTTGCATTCCCCTATGACTTCAATATCATCTTCAGCTTCAAGAAAAGTTCTTATCTTCTCCCGTGCAAGAGGTTCATCGTCAATAATAATCGTTCTTATTTTTTCAGTACTCATTATATTTTTACTTTACTGGTATATTTAGCTTTACAATTAAACCTTTAGGAACAGAGTTTTCTACTATTAATTCTGAATTACTTCCATATAGCTGTCTTAATCTCTCGCGAGTATTTTTCAATCCAAGACCTGTCTCAGAAGTTTCTCCTGAAATTTCTTTTGTTCCCGGACCGTTATCTTCCACTGTAAGGAAAAGCATATTATCTTTTAATCGTGATGTTATAGTAATTCTTTTCTCTTCTGAGTTTTCTTCTACTCCGTGCTTGAAAGCATTTTCAACAATTGGCTGTAGTATTAAGTTAGGTACCATTATGTTAAAAGTTTCAGGGGCGATATCCATTTTTATTTCAAGGCTATCCTGAAAGCGCATCTTCTGGATTTCAATGTACTGCTCAAGAAAATTTAGCTCATCCCTTAAAGTAACTTCCTGCACTCCGATATTATCCAATGAAATTCTTAAAAGGTTACTAAGTTGCGTTATCATTTTATCGGCAGCGTTAGGGTCGCGGTGCATTAAGGTAGAAATTGCATGAAGAGTATTAAATAAAAAATGCGGGTGTAGCTGCATCTTCATTGCTTGTACTTCTGCCTGTGCCAATCTTACCTCAAGCTGCGATAAATTATATTGCTGCTCTTTATTTTTTTTATAGTAGTCTAGCCCGTAAAGCACTGCCATGAAAACGCTGTAGATGATTAAACCCTCGAAAGCCAGTCCGAGTATGCCATATAACGAGAGGGACAATCTTTCCAAATAACTCATCTTCATCGGACCTGAAACCCACGTAAAAAAAATAGAGGTTGCTAAACTTATGAAGCTCTGGAACAAAGCTATTAAAACACCAAAACCAAGAATTATAGGAATATTTTTTACAAGCTTATCGGAATCGAGCTTATATTTTCTTGCAATGAAGAACATTAACGGAGTAAAGGCTACCCAGTATAAATTATTTACTGTGCGGTATGAAATACTTCGCTGCCAATCGAACGCCGTATTGGTATTTATACCGAATATATAATTCTGAAATATATAATAGTAGGCAAGCAGCTGCCATCCGAGAGTTAGAAGAGACCATTTTTTCCAATTGAATTTTTTTGCTTTGCTTTCCATAAAATTATAGCACACAATTTACAGAAAAGATAATCGGAAATAAAGAGGAAAGAAATTTGGGGAAGTGATTATTTATAAATACGCCACTATAGTTATCAATTCTTAACTTTACTCGTTGTACGTGATTTACGTTTCTTACTTTTCACTTTACTCTCTTCTTTCATTGGATGATTTGAAATAGCCTTCAAATATTCAGTCAAATCCCCTTTGTAATATTTTTTGAACATATCATCCCGAACGCCTCTTATCCATTTCATCGTATCGAAATCTTTTTCTTTTTTATCCATTAAAAATGACCTCCTTAGGTGTATAAATTTGTAAACTTTTATATCCGTTAATTAAATTTACTGCATTAAATTGTAATATTCTATTGAAATTTACAATATGTTTAAAGTTCCAACTTACTAACACATCAACATTATAAACAGTTGCATAAGCAATATGAGCAGCATCTCCATAATATTTCAAAGTAACAATTTTATTCTTTAAATATTCTTTAGTTAATCTATCTACTTCATCAGTAAGTTTTGCTACTTCCAAATGTATTTCAATTTCTTTAAAAAGATCTTTTACTTTTGTAGGAGCACCTTCTAATTCTTTTAAGAAAATTTCTGATACTACTCCTATCTTCAAGCCTAATCTTATCTCTTCCATCAATTTGTTTGATTCAATCTCAAACTCTTCGTCAAAGCATCCGCCTATGACAGAAGTATCCAAGTAAACTCTTAATGTTTTCATACTGTAAATTACAAAACTTTTTTAAAACACAAAAGGCGTGTTGCCACGCCTTTTGTTTACATAATATCAAACTATTTACCTCTTAATTTAAATTACGAGGTAACTTATTTTTTATCTTTTTCATCAACTACTTCAAAGTCTGCATTCTCGACTTTTTCGCCCGAAGCTTCTGCGCCTGCATTAGGGTCAGCACCTTCCGGTCCTGCGCTTTGTCCATCGCCGGCTCCCGGGTTTTGTGTAGCCTGAGAATACATCTGAGTAGATGCTTCGCCCCATACCTTATCAAATTCATCAACCGCTGATTGTATCGTAGGAGAGCTATCTGTCTTCACTGCTTCTTTTAATCTATCGATAGCAGCCTGAATTTTTGACTTCGCTGCATCATCAAGCTTAGCTTCAAATTCTTTCAATTGTCTCTCGCCCTGGAATATCATTCCGTCAGCTTTATTCTTCAATTCAATTGTTTCTTTTTTCTTCATGTCATCTGCTTCGTGTTCCTTAGCATCTTTTTTCATCTTCTCGATTTCAGCATCTGAAAGTCCGGATGAGTGAGTGATTTTTATCGACTGCGTTTTTCCTGAAGCGTTATCTTTTGCTGATACGTTCAAAATACCGTTAGCATCAATATCGAATGTAACTTCAATCTGCGGAGTTCCTCTTGGTGCCGGTGGAATACCTTCCAAGTGGAATTTTCCAAGCGCTCTGTTATCCAAAGCCATTGGTCTCTCACCTTGCAATACATGAATCTCAACACCGGGTTGATTATCAGATGCAGTTGAGAATATCTGTGACTTCTTGGTAGGGATAGTTGTATTTGCTTCAATAAGTTTTGTCATTACGCCGCCCATAGTTTCAAGACCTAATGATAATGGAGTTACATCGAGCAAGAGAACGTCTTTTACATCACCTGCAAGAACACCACCTTGGATAGCAGCGCCAATGGCAACTACTTCATCGGGGTTAACACCTTTGTTCGGCTCTTTACCGAATAAAGCTTTAACTCTATCCTGTACCATTGGGATTCTTGTTGAACCACCAACGAGAATAACTTCATCAATTTCTTCTACTTTATAACCAGAAGCTTCAATTGCTTTCTTACAAGGACCAACAGTTCTCTCAACTAAATTTGAAATCAATGATTCAAACTTAGCGCGTGTTATTGTTTCCAATAAGAACTTAGGACCTTCAGCAGTTGCTGTAATGTAAGGAAGATTTACTTCTGTTTGCGAACTTGAAGATAAAGCTTTCTTTGCAGTTTCAGCAGCATCTTTTAATCTTTGCATTGCCATCGGGTCTTTACGTAAATCGATACCTTCTTTTTTCTTGAACTCTTCAGCTAAGTGGTCAATCAATACGTGGTCAAAGTCATCACCGCCTAAGTGTCCGTCACCGTTTGTAGATTTTACTTCGAATACACCGTCGCCCAACTCAAGAATTGAAACGTCGAATGTACCACCGCCTAAATCATATACGGCAACTTTTTCATTTGCTTTCTTTTTATCAAGACCGTAAGCTAATGCTGCTGCTGTTGGTTCGTTGATAATTCTTTTTACATCAAGTCCTGCAATTTTACCCGCATCTTTTGTAGCTTGTCTTTGCGCATCGTTGAAGTAAGCAGGAACTGTGATAACAGCTTCTGTTACCGGCTGACCTAAATAATCTTCAGCAGTCTTCTTCATTTTCTGAAGAATCATTGCGGAGATTTCAGGTGGTGAATATACTTTATTTTGACTCGTTGCAGGGTCTGTAATTTCTACTCTGGCAACATCGTTTTCGCCTTTGATAATTTTGTACGGCACTTTAGTCATTTCATCTGCAACTTCATCATATCTTCTTCCCATAAATCTTTTTATGGAGAAAATTGTATTATGAGGATTTGTTACAGCTTGTCTCTTAGCCGGATCACCGACTAATCTATCACCTGTTTTGGTGAAAGCTACTACAGAAGGTGTAGTTCTTGCGCCTTCTGCGTTTTGAATGACGACGGGGTCATTGCCTTCCATTACTGAAACGCATGAGTTTGTTGTACCGAGGTCAATTCCGATTATTTTACCCATATATTATTTGTATTTTTTTCTTTTTTAAGTGAATAAATAAGTTAATTATTTGTAAAGTGAATTTAAATGTAAAATCCTCTCTTATTTATAAAAGTCTTTTCGCAAATCATCCTGTGCTGCTGCTACTTCTATCCGTTACTCTTACTGAAATATATTTACCCTTTGGTGAAGCATCATTTAACGTTCTTTGTGAGAATTCTTTTAACTCACTTGTTTCATCCTCGTCTTTTTTAGAACGAGTTATTTCTTTGTTGCGATCTCTAACAGTTTCTTGTTGGATTACAGAGGTACTCCTTTGTTTAGGTTCTTCGTGTCTTTTACTATCAAATTGGTGGTTGTTTATTCCAAATCCAATCAGTAAAACTAAGGTAAATATTATTTCCATACTTTGGGGTATTTTAACTTTTGTAGTTATAAAAAAGGGTGTTCAAACTTAATCAAACACCCTCTCTTACCTCTTCATCTTATTTATCCAACCAAATCTGTTATATCGATAATCAATATTAATTTCTTTAACGCGGCAGAAATTCTGTGGGTGATTCCCTGCCTTTCCGAGCCGGTAGCCGGAAGTTATTTACTTAATGGTGATTTCTTTTACGAACGGTTTCACTTCTTCTACTTTTGGAAGTAA
>JBBRQV010000195.1:0-5284 GCA_038225955.1 Ignavibacteria bacterium
AATCTTGAAGATAAATTTGTTGTTCAGTCTTCCGGTAATATTGGGTACACTCACAATGTAGAAGCACTTGTGGAAGTTGCTAAAAATATGAGTGAGTACAGTGATATTATTTTTTTGATAATCGGCAGAGGCGATAGAGTAAATCATATTAAAAATTTGATTGATAAATCTAAATTAGAGAATTGCAAAATGATGCCGTTTCAGCCCGATGAGATACTGAATTATTCAATAGCTGCTGCAGATCTGGGAGTAGTAATTCTTGACGATAAAACCGCGCATGCGAGTGTGCCGAGCAAAATATACAACATGCAGGCAGTTGGCGTTCCGATACTTGCAATTGCATCATTAGATTCTGAAATCAAAACCCATATCTCACATTATAAAAATGGTGAAACGTTTGCGCAGAATAATTTAGAAGGGATTAAGGATTTTATTTTAAAATGTAAAAACGACAAAGTTTATTTAAAAGTACTATCTGATAACTCTATAACAGCCTCAAAGGATTTTTCAAAGCAGAATGCCGAAAAATATTATACCCAATATGTATAGGCATTTTTTCAAAAGAGTGCTTGATTTTATTTTATCTCTAACTGCATTTATTATTTTATCCCCAGTAATTTTTATTCTTACAATTATTTTATTTTTTGTAAATAAAGGAAATCCATTCTTCACTCAGGATAGACCGGGTAAAAAAGAGAAAAGAATAAAAATTATTAAGTTCAAATCTATGTTAGATAAAAGAGATGCTAACGGCAATCTTTTACCTGATGTGCAAAGAATGACAAAGGTTGGCACATTCATTAGAAAATTTTCTTTAGATGAACTTCCGCAGTTAATGAACGTTCTCACAGGTAGTATGAGCTTGGTTGGTCCACGTCCTTTGCTCTTCAAATACATTCCTCTTTATAGCGAAGAACAGAGAAGAAGACACGATGTTACACCGGGCATTACAGGCTGGGCGCAGGTAAATGGAAGAAACAGCATTGAATGGAATGCAAAATTTAAATACGATGTTTACTATGTTGACAACCTTTCCTTTCCATTTGATGTAAAAATTTTATTTATGACTATTAAAAAAGTGCTTATCCGCGAAGGTGTAAACCAAAGTGATGAAAGACCAATGATGCCATTCACTGGCAACAGTTAAATTATATGAAAAGATTACTTTACTTAGGATATTATGTTAAGAATTTAGATTCGCCAAAGTTTAAAAAATTTTTAAATTTCGTTTCTAAAACAGAAAAGAAATCGAAACTTTCAATTATTACTGATGTTTTAAATTCTTCACTGAAATATAATATTTCAATTTTAGAATACTTCCAGTTTGGTTTTTACAAACTGAATAATGATGAACGAAAGAAATTTGCAGGGACAGGATATATGTATGAGTATCAGTTAAGAATGAATCCGAAAGATGTGCGCGAGATTTTAGACGACAAAAGACTATTCTATAAAAAGTATAAAGAGTTTGTTCTTCATGCAACTGCCAGCCTTGAAGATTTAAAAAATAATCCTGCTTTAGCAGAAGAGTTATTAAATAAGAGTGCAGGAAAAGTTGTATTAAAAGTATCTGATGGAAAATGCGGCGCGCAGGTTATTATTGTTAAATCGTCTGAGCATACTCCGAAATCACTTGTAGAGCTTATGGAAAAAGAGGGATATGATTTAGCTGAAGAATATATTATTCAGCATCCGGATATTATGAAGCTCTCCCCATCCGCAGTAAATACAATCAGAATTTTTACTCAGCTAAATGAAAAAGATGAAGTAGAAATTTTAGGCTGCCGGTTCAGAATTTCGATTAACTCTCATGTGGATAATCTCGCAGCAGGTAATATTGCTGCGCCAATTGATGAAGAAACGGGAGTTGTTTCGGGTCCGGGAATTTATAGTGACATTACTAAAAACCCTGAAAGTATTCATCCCTTTACAGGAGTGAGTGTAACCGGATTTCAAATCCCTTTCTGGCAGGAAACTTTAATGCTTGTAAAAAATGCTGCAAAGGCACATAAAGAAAATCGCTCAATCGGCTGGGATGTAGTTATCACTGAGCAGGGCCCGGGGCTTATAGAAGGCAATCACGATTGGTGCAAATTAGTATGGCAGTTGCCTGTTAACAGAGGTATGAAACCTACATTAGAAAAACATTTAAATCTTTTACCAAAATAATTTATGAATATACTTATTTCCGGAATTGGTGGACCTACTCCCCGCTCGATTGCAAAACGTGTGAGACAAATTTATCCTGAATGCAACATTATAGGAATCGACTCAAATAAAAAAGCTTTAGGATTTTATATGAAAGGCTTGGTTGATAAACATCAAATTGTTCCGCGTGCTTCCGAAAATTCTTATTGGGATGTAATCAATAAAACAATATATGATAACAAAATTGATTTAGCTTTTATTCAGCCGGAGTTTGAAGTTATTAAATGGGGTGAATATTATAAAGAGCATGGGGAGTTCCCCTGCCCTGTTTTATTGCCGCCTTTAGAGCTTGCAAAAACTCTTATGAATAAAGCATTGATGTCTGATGCATTAGAGGGGACAAAGTATATTCCTAAGACAGTAAAAATTTCTCCGGTTGAACCCAAGTATGATGAGATAGAAAATACAGTAGGATATCCGTGCTGGATAAGAGCATCGGTTGGCTCAGGCGGATTAGGCTCGTTAAAACTCAGCAGCAAAAACGATTTAGAGGCATGGCTTCTTATTCATAAAGATGTAAAAGAATTTACTGTAAGTGAGTTTCTCATAGGCAGACATCTTGCAAACCAAATGTTATACATTGACGGCAAGTGTATTAAGAATGCTGGCCTTCACTGCGCAGAATATGTTATGGCAGATATTGCACCCTCGAAAGTAACAGGCAACACGTCTTTCGGAAGATTACTAAATGAAGATAAGCTTTTAAAATTCTGCGAAGAGTGTGTTATCGAAATTGCAAAACGAATTAAAATAATTCCTCATGGTGTTTTAAGTTTTGATCTGAAAGAAGATTCTGATGGGAACTTAAAAGTAACTGAAATAAATATCCGTCATATGGCTTATACAGGCATAATGGCATCGGCCGGATTTGATTTAATTGGCGATACTATTTTGTACCTCACCGGAAAACAAGACGAAATAAAAAACAGAGGCTTGTACAGCTTTGATAAAGATTATATTTTTCTTCGTGATGTTGATATAGAGCCGATTTTAATGCAGGAAAAGGATTTATAGTTGAATAGTGGCATAAAATTCTGGCTTCACCCTTTTAACATTTTTTGGTTATTGTTTCTTGCAGGAATAATAGCTTATTATTTCAAAAAGGAGAAAATTTATATAACCATATTCAGTATAGCAGGTATATGGCTTCTCGTCACTACAAACTTTCTTCTTCCTAATTTTTTAATAACAAACTTAGAAGATAAATATACTCCTTTTACAAAAGAAAAAATTCAGAGTGATTCCTTGCCTTACAACATAGTTGTTCTTGGGGCAGGATTCTCCAACAATAAAAATTTACCTTATAACGACCAACTATCTTCCACAGCCTTATCAAGATTAATTGAAGGAATCAGAATTCATAATTTACTTCCTAACAGCAAATTGATTGTCTCAGGTCCCGGTTTTAATGGAGGGATTTCACAGGCAGAAGTTTATGCGAAAACCGCAAGCTCTCTTGGAGTTGATTCAACAATTATTTCTACAATAAGAACTGCTATGAATACCCATGAAGAAGCAAAAACATACGCAGAGAAGTTTGATAAATCTACACCTCTAATTTTAGTCACAAGCGCATCACACATGCCAAGAGCAATGATGATGTTTCAAAGTCAGGGAATCATACCAATTCCTGCCCCAACAGATTTCCAATCAAAAAGCACAGGTGAAAGTACACCGTCCTGGTTTCCATCATTAGAATACATGAGCATGATGAAAACTGCTTTGATTGAATACGTAGGGATTTTGTACGCTAAGTGGTTTCTATTTTAATCCCAATTATTTATTTTTTAAATATAAAAATTTCACTCGCATTTAGTTTTTTTAAATGGGGCTTTAGTAAATTATGACTACACAAACCTTGAATAAAAATAATCCGGTTGACTCTATGGCTTTACCAAAAATATGGCTCTCCTCTCCTCACATGGGAGGTAACGAGCAAAAATTTATTGATGAAGCATTTGCTTCTAACTGGGTTGCGCCTTTAGGACCTAATGTAAATAATTTTGAAAAAGATTTAGAACAATTCACTAGTGTTGCGCATGCGGCAGTGCTTTCATCGGGAACTGCGGCAATTCATTTAGGACTTATACTTCTGGATATTAAGCCCGGCGACTACGTAATATGCCAAAGCATGACTTTCTCTGCATCTGCAAATCCTATTGCTTACTTAGGTGCTGTTCCGGTGTTTATCGATTCTGAACCAGATACATGGAACATGTGCCCCGATGCATTGGAGCAAGCAATAAAAAAATTAACATCAGAGAATAAAAAACCAAAGGCAATATTACCGGTTCATCTTTACGGAATGCCTGCAAAGATGGACGAGATAATTGCGATTGCAAATAAATATGAAATTCCTATTCTTGAAGACGCAGCAGAAGCTTTGGGGTCAACTTATAAAGGGAAACCCTGCGGTTCGTTTGGTAAGTTTGGAGTATTAAGCTTTAACGGAAATAAAATTATTACAACAAGCGGCGGCGGCGCATTAATTTCTAACGACGGCGATGCGATTAAGAAAGCAAGATTTCTTTCTACACAGGCAAGAGATTCCGCCCCACATTATCAGCACTCACACATCGGTTACAATTATAGAATGTCAAATATTCTTGCAGGTATTGGAAGAGGTCAGATGGAAGTACTCCCGGAAAGAATTGCTGCGAGGAGAAAAAATTTCGATAGATATAAAACTTTCTTTCAATTAATAGAAGCTGTATCATTTTTAGAAGAACCAAATGAAGATTTTTATTCTAACAGATGGCTTACAACTATACTAGTTCATCCTGATAAAGCAGATGCTATTACAAGAGAAACTGTCCGTCTTGAATTGGAGAAATACAATGTAGAGGCAAGACCTCTATGGAAACCAATGCACCTTCAGCCAATTTTTAATAAATACGATTTTTTTGGTAACGGAACAGCGGAAGAAATTTTTAATAAAGGTCTATGCTTGCCTTCAGGTTCAAATTTAACTGATGCAGAGTTTGAGAGAATTTTTGATGTGCTTGGAAAAATATTTAATAAGTAAAACTTACTGAATTTAAACCCCACTAATTTTGAAAAAAAAAAAAAAAATTTC
>JBBRQV010000196.1:0-5269 GCA_038225955.1 Ignavibacteria bacterium
TGGAAAAATTAATTACAAATTATAAATTTTAATATATGCCAGATTTAGTTTTGGTCCGTCACGGACAATCAGCATGGAATCTTGAAAACAAATTTACGGGATGGATCGACGTTGATTTATCTCCTAAGGGTGAGGAAGAAGCTAAAACTGCCGGAAAAAAATTAAGAGATTTTGAGTTTGAAATTGCTTTTACATCGGCATTGATAAGAGCGCAAAGAACTCTTGAAATAATTTTAGAAGGGAATAAAAAAATTATAACTCCGGTAGTAAAAGATAAAGCCCTGAATGAAAGAATGTATGGGGACTTGCAGGGACTGAACAAAGATGAGTGCCGAGCAAAATACGGAGATGAACAGGTAAAAATATGGAGAAGAAGTTATGATATTCCACCCCCTAATGGCGAAGCCCTTCTGCAGACTGCAGAAAGAGTGCTGCCTTACTATCACGAAAAGATTGAGCCAATGCTGCTGGATGATAAAGATGTTTTAGTAGTTGCCCATGGTAACAGTCTGCGTGCGTTGATAATGTATCTTGAAAAGATGACACCTGCGCATATCCTAGAATTTGAAATTCCTACGGGAACACCAAGACTATATTCATTAGATAATCATTTGAAAGTTCTGGAAGTAAGTTACCTGTAAGGAAAATATTCCGGCTGAATTCAACGGCAAAAACTTAATCCTGCTCTTTGGAAAATCCAAAGATAAAAAATATTATATTCGATCTTGGGAATACTTTGATATTTTTTGACCATGGATATTTTTATGATGGTCTCGCAAATATTGAAAAGGGATTGAATGCAAATAAACTTAAAAAATTTATTTGTGATAAGAGGCTTGATGTAAAAATCAATACTGGCAGGATTACAAGCAAAGAGTTCTTTAAAGCAATAAAGAAAAAATTCAACATTAAGACAAGCTATACCGATTTTATTTATTTATACAGTGATGTATTCTGGGAAAATAAACCTATGATAAAGCTGCTGGAGAATTTAATTGAAGATAAAAAATATAAAATCTTTCTGTTGTCCAATACTGACCCTGCGCATTTCAATTTTATATTGAAAAATTTCCCATCAATAAATCTTATAAAAAATAAAATATTATCTTATAAGATGAAATCGGCAAAACCTGAAAAAAGAATTTATACAGATATGATAAAAAAATATAACATTGTACCTAAGAGCACAGTGTTTATAGACGATATTAAAAGTTATCTACTTGCAGCCAATAAACTGAATTTCAATACAATCCATTACACATCACACAATGCTTTCTTAAAAAAGTTCAAAGCTTTTGTAAGATAAAAAATTAATTTATTCAGTTACTTTGAGGCGTAAAGAGCTATCAAAGCGGGAAGTAGGAGCCATAGTAAACCTTTTATAAGGAAGAAAAGGAATCCAACAAATCCAAGTTTTTTAAACCAAAAAATAATTTTACTACGATTCATTAATTAATTTGCAAGTACTTCGTAAGTTTTGAAATCGGATGACATAGGGGGCTCTTTACCTTCTTCTTTGTATATGCGGATATCTTCAAATCCTCTTTTGTGGCCTTCAATAAATTCAGGTGACTTAGTCCAGTTCTTAAAAGCGTCAGGAGTATCCCAATGGCTTACGATTAAGTAAACATCTCCGTCGCCGCTTGGCTTTAAAACTTCCATTTCAAGAAATCCCGGCATTCGATCAATTGCCTTTGCTCTAGAAGAAAAAAGTTCTTCAAATCTTGGTTTGTATTCTTCTTTACAGGTTATATAATTTATAGCAACAAATTTTTTCCCGGTTTTGTTTCCTTCTGTTAATTTTTCTCCGTGGATTTTTACATCTTCTACTAAGTTTTCCATTAATAATTTTTATCGTTTTGAAATGTAAAATAAGTTAAAAACTTTTTTTTAAAACTTCAATTCTTTTATTTAGACTTAATTTAGATAAGGAAATTAGTGTATGCTATAACAGATATTTAAATTGTAAGCTATTGAAAACTTGCTTTATCAAGATACCAATACAACGTTCCATTGCTAAGCTTCACATTAGCAGCAGGGAATTTCTCTTTTGCATCGGAATCATTAAATATCTTTTTTACTATACCGGCTTTTTGAGAACCGTTGATAAAAAAAGCTGCCGCATGTGCATTATTAATAACACGTCCTGTTAAAGTAATTCTATTCTGATGAGTTAATGGGTTCTGTACCGCTTCGCAGATTTTGCTTGAATGAAACAAATCTAATCTGTCTGGAAAAATTGAAGCCGTATGTCCATCTTCACCAAGACCAAGCATAATAAAATCGAAGCAGGGCAAGTCGTTTACTATATGTACTGAATTGCAAATTTCATTTGAGTAACGGATAGCTTCTTTATGAGACTCATCTTCTCCTCTTATTCTGAAAATATTTGTTTCGGAAATTCTAATTTCATCCAGCAAAAAATCTTTTGTCATTTTATAATTGCTTTCAGCTGAGTCGGGCGGAACACATCTTTCATCACCCCAATAGAAATGAACTTTGTTCCATTCAATTCTATTGGAGTATTCACTCGCAAGAGCCTGAAAAATTATTTTAGGCGTGCTTCCTCCTGAGAGGGCAATATTAACTCTGCTTTTCTTTGAAACTTCTTCTGCAAAGTATTCTGCAAATGATATTGCAAGCAACTCCGGTGAATCAAATACTTTTATATTCGGTTTCATTTATAAATATAAAATTATAATTCGCAATATGTACCATCATCAGAAAGATTTTTACAAGGGTAACGCCATGTAACATTTTTATCTTCGATTAAATCATCTGCGTTATCAGGTCCCCATGTTCCTGCAGGATAGCCATAGATTTTAATATTTGAATTATTCTTCCAAGCATTTTGAATTGGTGCAAGAAATTTCCACGCAGCTTCGACGACATCTCCTCGTGAATAAAGAGTGGAATCTCCCATCATACAATCATAAATAAGCCTTTCGTAAGCATCGGGAATATGAACATTGCCTAAATCCTTATAGTGGAAATCCAAATTAACTGTTCTTAACTCAAATCCACCGCCCGGGATTTTCATACTTATTTTTAAAAGTATTCCTTCGTCCGGTTGAATTCTTATTATCAATTGATTGCACGTTTGGCAATCATCAGTCTGACCGAATAATGAATGCGGAGTAGGCTTGAAGTGAATTACAACTTCTGTAACTCTTGTTGGCAAACGTTTGCCCGTACGAATATAAAAAGGGATTCCGCCCCATCGCCAGTTATCGATATAAAATTTTAATGCAACATAAGTTTCAGTTTTTGAATCGGGCTTTACATTTGCTTCTTCTCTGTATCCTTTCACCTGCTCACCTCTTATGTTAGAGGCAGTGTATTGACCGCGTATGCAGGACTTTTCGACTTCATCTTCTTTAATTGGTCTTAACGACTGATAAACTTTCAAAGTCTCATTTCTTATTGCATCAGATGCAAATGAGGATGGCGGCTCCATCGCAACAAAACTCATTACCTGAAGCAAATGATTTTGTACCATATCTCGCAATGCTCCGGCATTATCATAGTACTCACCGCGATTTTCTACTCCGATGCTTTCTGCGGAAGTAACTTCTACATGGTGAATATAACTTCTATTCCACAAGGGTTCAAAAATTCCATTGGAGAACCGCGTTACCAATAAATTCTGTACCGTTTCTTTTCCCAGATAGTGGTCAATTCTGTATATCTGATTTTCTTTGAAAATTTTGTGAAGTTTTTCATTCAGCTCTATTGCTGATGCTAAATCATATCCGAACGGCTTTTCAATTACAAGTCTTCTAAACCCAATGGTCGTATCCTGAAAATTATATTCGCCTAAGCACTCTGCTATCATTGCGTATGCACTTGGAGGAGTTGCAAGATAGAATATATAATTTCCATCGAGTGTGAATTCTTTATTTAAATCTTCTATTCTTTCTTTAAGTCTGCCGTAGTCCTGGGAAGTCTTTGTATCGATAGGCATGTAATAAAGTTTTTTAACAAACTTTTCAATATCTTCAGAGGGTGAATCCTTTTCAGAATCTTTAATACTTTGTGCCATGTTTTCTCTGAAAGTAGCATCGCTAAAATCCGTTCTTGAAACCCCGAGTATTACAAAATTTTCCGGGAGCACATCTCGTTTAAATAATTCAAAGATAGATGGCATCAATTTTCTTTTTGTTAAATCACCTGATGCTCCGAATATTACTAAAAGACAATTTTTTGGTTTTTCCATTTTTTATTTTAATCTTCCTTTTTTACAGCATGTCCGCCGAATTGATTTCTTAATGCTGCCAATACTTTCATTGCGAATGAATCTTCCTGACGTGACTGGAATCTTGTATAAAGCGAAGCTGTGATTACATGCGCAGGAACGTTTAACTCCATCGCAGCATCGACTGTCCATTTACCTTCACCGCTATCGTCAACATATCCTTTTATTTCGGCTAAGCCCGGGTCTTGTTTGAATGCAAGAACAGCAAGCTCCAATAGCCATGAACGAACTACGCTACCGTACTGCCAGCCGCTTGCAACTGCGGCAACATCTACATTGAAAGGGGACTTCTCTATTATTTCAAAGCCCTCTGCAAATGACTGCATCATTCCATATTCAATTCCATTGTGCACCATTTTTACAAAATGTCCCGCGCCGCTCTCGCCGCAATATGTATATCCGCCTTCAGGTGCGAGAGTTTTAAAAACAGGGTAAATATATTCAACTGTTTCTTTTTTGCCGCCTGTCATTAAACTGTAACCGTTTTTTAATCCCCATACACCTCCACTTGTACCACAGTCAATGTAGTCTATTCCAAGTTCGGCAAGTAGTTTTCCTCTTGCTTGAGTCTCTTTCCAGTTTGAGTTTCCTCCGTCAATTATTGCATCACCTTTTTTAAGAAGTTTTGATAATGTTGCGATGCTTTCATCAACGGGTTTTCCCGCAGGAACCATCAGCCATACTATTTTTCTTTCAGGTAATTTACTTACTAAATCTTCCAGTGAATCTGCGCCGACTGCGCCATGCTTAACAGCTTCTTCCACTTCAGGTTTTGTTAAGTTGTAACCGACAATTTCATGTCCGTCATTTAACAGGCGTTCAACCATGTTTCCGCCCATTCGACCCAGACCTATAAATCCTATTTTCATTTTTTTCTTTTTTATAATTATAGATTAGAACAAAATAACTCAGTAAAAGTTTATAACTCAATTCATTTCCTTATGCTGAAAAAATTGCGAGGGGAGTAATATACCTTGAAACAAAAATTAGATTTATAAAACTTTAAATCCCGAA
>JBBRQV010000197.1:0-5237 GCA_038225955.1 Ignavibacteria bacterium
AAGTACCTGTATTAAAATTTAAAGTCCCCCCTGTTAAATTTACAATAGGATTATAAGAACCTACTACAAGCCCGGGATTAAAATTTACTATACCTCCGGTTCCGCTAATTGAACCTAAGTTAGTAAGATTCATTCCAGCTGAAAACGAAACAGTATCGCCTGCAAAATTTGAAGTTCCTGAAACATTATAAGTGGACGATGCGGCAAACTTAACCGGGGCTGCAAAAATAACTATCCCTGCTCCTGATATTGAAGATTGAATATTATGAACTGCCGTATTTGTACTTCCGAATTCCAAAGTTGCTCCTGATGCCACTGTGAAAGTTCCCAAATGAGTAAATGTGCCGGAAATAACTTGCAAAGTTAGTAAACCTGAATTAACATTTAGAGCACCATTATTTGTAAACGCGCCGGATATTTGAACAGTAATGTTAGAAGCGCTTTTAGTGAATGTTCCATTATTAATGCAAGGGGCAATAAAGTTTGTGGAATTTGTTGCTTGAAAATTGAAAATATTATTGTTTGTAATAATTCCGGTTCCGTTTAAATTCCCTCCCAAGCAAGTTATTGTTCCATTATTTATCAAGTTCCTGTTCATATTTATAACACTATAGTTCCAGGTTGATAAGCACCCTGCAAGTAGTGTCATCCCACCTGAACCTGAATATGTTCCATTTGTAGTATTGAATACTGAAGCAACTTTTACTGTGTCACTCCCCTGAACCGTTCCACCTGTTGAATTGAAATTTGCAAAAGTAAAAGTAGTATTCCCTGTATTGAGCATTGCGATTCCTGCTGATATAGTAAAGTTAGCTCCATATGAACCGACTACAATGCCGGGAGTTAAATTTAATGTTCCCCCATTGATATTTATATTCCCAAGATTTGTGAGAGTCATACCCGTATTAAATGTTGTAGTATCACTTGAAAAAGTTGAAGTTCCTGAAATATTGTATGTGGAAGAGATTGCAAGTTTTACTTTTGCGCTAAAGATTACATTACCTGAACCGGTAATGGATGATTGTATATTATGCAATACCGAATTTAAATTTCCTATTTGCAAAGTTGCACCGGAAGAAACTGCAAATGTCCCCGTATGAGTATATGTTCCGCTTACAGCAGCTAACGAAATTCCACCTGCAATAATATTAACGCTGCCTTTATTGGTAAATCCACCAAGGAAGCTATTTGTGGATGCTGCAATATATTTATTGAAAGTGTTATTATTATTGACGTTTATTGCAAAGGAATAATTTGCAGTTGTGCTGTCTTTAAAAACTCCGTTGTTATCTATTGTTCCGGTACCTGTGATATTTCCTCCGACTGACCAGCTAATAATTCCATTATTTGAAATACTTCTATTCATTGTACTGACCGATGTAAATGCTAAATATGCCGTTGGAGAAATATTAATATTTCCGCTACCTGTTATTGTCCCGGCACCAATACTGCTAACGGAGTTTGCTCCTAAGTAAATATTTCCAGCACCTGTAACTGTACCAAACGAAGAAAAATCCGCAGATGATGAGTGAGTGATATTCAATGAGTCACCTGCAAGAATATTTATTGTACCTCCTAAATTAATTACCAATTGATCTAGTGTAATATTTACGTTCAGGTCCATTGAATGTCCATTCAAAATCGAAATTGTTCCGGCTGTTCCTCCTGTAGGGAAAGCACCGGCGCCAATCCATGATGTCCCATTATATTGCTGCCATAATCCGACATTGCTCCAGCTTCCTGAACCGCTTGTCCTGAAATCCCCAGATGATTGAGCAAAAGAATTATTCAGGAATAAAAGAAAAATTACAATTACTACTGTAAGAAAAACGGCTATGACTTTTTTAAAAAAGAAGTTTAAAACAGCTGTGGCTGATATCATTATATTAAATTGTTTTTTTAGTAACGAACTGATACAAAATCACATTCTTTACCACCGAATCAAAAGATACTTTTAATAAAATGTTTTCGTATAAAAAATGAAAAGCTGCTAAAAGAAATGAATTTCGAAACTTTTACTCAATATTTGTTGTGGAGAGGATTTTTGGAAAAATTATAAGAATTGTTTTGGATATCCTGTTTCATAATGCTATAGTTAACGCAAACAAACTAACTTTCCATAAAAGCAAAACCCTGAAACTATTGCAAGTTACAGGGCTTTATTATGTGATTATTCTGCCTTACAAACGGGATTCGAGCCCGTGTTTTTCATTGCAAAAGAATTGAAAAAATCTTCAACAGATTGCTAAGATTTAATTGTAAAAAGAAGAATTTCCAGCTCCATTTATTCTTCCTATTTTTTTCAAATAAAAAACCCGTTGAAGAAAAATCTTCAACGGGTTTAAAATTACAGCCTAAATAGTTTTTAACATTACTTCACTAATACCATCTTCATTGTCTTTATGAACGATTGATTTCCGCTCTGGGCGTTAATCGTATAGAAATATACTCCACTTGCTAAGTTTGAAGCATTAAATTGAACTGTATAATAGCTTGCAGTTTGTGCTTCATTTACAAGCTGATACATTTCTCTTCCTGTAATATCAAATATTTTAATCTGAACTTTACTATCGAACGGCAAATCATAATTAATCTTTGTTGTCGGATTAAAAGGATTCGGATAGTTCTGGCTCAAATCAAATTTAGTTGGAATACCTACTAATACTTCGTTTGATAAATCGAAGTATTTAAAGTTTCCATTGTAATCTGATTGCTTCAACCTGTAGTTATATTTACCTGTTTGAACGTTTCTATCGTCATAAGAATAATTCTTTAACGTATTTGAATTTCCGTTTCCTGCTACATAACCAATCTTAGACCAGCTTGTGCTTTCTTTTGTTTTTCTTTCGATATCAAATCCGGCATTGCTTACTTCAGATGATGTTGACCATCTTAAATCAACATTTCTCTTATCAACGTTTGCAGTAAATGAAGCAAGTTCAACAGGTAGAGGATTATTCTGGTCAGTTAATGTAAATACCGAGAAGGAAGTTAATCCAAAAACTGTAATTGTATTAGTAGCAGTGTTTAATTGATATTGTCCTGCTCCTACACCTGCAACTGTAAACGGAGTATATACACCGCCGCCGTTATCAGATTTTGCAACTCTTGTATCTGCTTCAGGAGTAATGTTTCCAAGCTGTGCTTCATCGTAGTTTAATGTAATATCATAAGTGTATCCTGCTCCGCCTGTTGCAGTGAATACCCAGTATCCGTTAGATACAGGATAAGCTCCTGCACCCGGAGGATTTGTTCCCGGGAAGAATGTTACCGCCATTGAAGTCGGGACTGTACCACCTGCTCCCCATGCAATTGAACCGATAGTTTTACCAAGGAAAGTATATGTAGTAGTTGTGTTATTAGCAGGTGCTCCACTTGCTGTTGCAGCAGGAGGATTAACACTCGGAGTAAATTCATTCGAACCAATATCTGTTGCTCCGCCTGATACTGTAATAGATCTTACACCCGATGCAGTATTGTAATCACCTGTAATCTGAGGTGTAGTTATCGGAGTACCGAATCCGTTAAGCAGCCAGGATCCTGCATAAGAAGGCACAATGTTAAGGTTACCTGCAACAGGAATTACAAATAATCCTGAACCGGTAGTAACTGTTCCGCTGACATCTGTAACTGAACTTGCATCTCCAAGTGAATTTGTCTTCCAATTTGCAAACGTTTGTTGTGTAAATGCTCCAATTACTCCAACATTATTTACAACTGCAGGAACGTAAGCATTATAATTTGCTGTTGATGCCGTCCAACCTGTTGCTGAAGTCACACCGATGCAATAATTATTTGCGCCGCCAGTTCTCTCGTTATAGAATAAGTTATTTCTTACTGTGTCATTAGAAGTTGAACTTCTTAAATAGCAGTAAGAAGTCTGGGCTGAGTTTGCGCATATACCACTTAAGTAAATTGTATTGTATAATAATGTACAATTTCCCGTAGATAAATTATTTATTCCAAGAAGCTGAGGTTCCAATGTTGAGCCTGAAAGAGTAATTTGATTATTGTAAATATTCAACGTGCCAGTACTACTATTGTAGATACCACAATTTACAGGGGCGGTTGCTCCTGTTCCGGCGCCGAGTGAAGTAATATTATATATTCTGTTTCGGGAAATATTTGCTGTAGGCGCACCACTGATATGAATAGCCGAAGTAAAATATAACGCAGCACCTGTATTGAAATTCTGCAAGTTATAAATGGTATTACCGTCTATTATTTGCCCGGCAGTTGAACTAATAACAATTATACCTTTTACAGTATAGATAGAAGTTGTTCCACCTGTATTATTTCCTTTTATGTCATGTATAATATTATTTCTGATAATATTTACACCTGTTTGAACAGTAATAGCGGAATTCCTATCACCCGCAGCACCATAGTAAGCACCATTACTAATAGTATTATTTTCAATTTTTACTGTATCCGATGAACTTAAATTTTGAATCCAGCCATTATCGTAACCTGAACGCAATGTATCCCACGGATTTGCTCCGCCTCCAATTGTATTTCCTAAAATTGAACCAATATTTACTTTTCCGGCTGCAACATTTATAGCAAAACTTTGCGAGCCTGAACCTGTACTGGAACATCCAAAATTTGAAATAGTGTTTCCATCAATTGTAGTGGCTGTTGTTGCTCCTACAGAAACATATATTGCATTCGGGTTAACTGATGCTGAGGTTCCATAAAAGGTTCCACTTCTATCAACTGCAGAGCCGCCAATACTATTACCACTAATTTTTACATTATTGGTTGTAGTATTGTTTACATAAATAGCATAGTGCGTTGCAGTAAAGTTAACATCGTTGTAAATCTTATTATTTGAGATAGTCCAGTTGTCTCCATTTCCTGCCCCGTTGATATTTACAACTTGAGTGCATGTTGCAAGCATCCCTGTAAATGTACAATTCGTTATAACGTTATCACTATTTCTTTGGGTTCCAGAACCTGTACCTGAGGAAGAATACCCTTGGAAAAAGCTTCCGGCATTAGTGCCGGCAGATTTTTTGAATAAGCAGTTATCAAACGCGATACTGTCGTTTCCATTTGCTCCAGTTGTGGATCCGAGAAGAACTGTTGCATAAGCAGATGAATTACTTTCAAGAATACAATTTCTCACTGAGTCCTGTCTAGAATCATTCTGGAATTGAACTACCGGTCCTGTTGACGATACCGTTGCATTATCGTTTACCAATCTGAAATATTGACCTGTATTTGTAGCTGAGTCC
>JBBRQV010000198.1:0-5155 GCA_038225955.1 Ignavibacteria bacterium
AAATGTAAATTTCATTAATTATTTTGTAATGGAGTTAATGTCTAATTACATTAATTCTATTATTTCTCTTTCAACTATAGATACAAACAATGTAAAATCAAAGCTTGAGAAAATAATAAATGATTTAAACGTAGAGCTTTTAATTAAGAATATTGAGCCTTTTAATAAATATACTTACATTATAAATCTTTACCTAAAGCTCCTGAAGACATTTTCTAACCTGGGAAATTCTAAATTCTATAATTCATATAAAAAAGAGCTGTTCAGAAACCAGGACAAATTAAGTAAAGATGAAGTTTATTTTCATTATTCCAAATTAATAGCATACTGTTCATTACTAAAAAATAAGGCGGGTGATTTTAATTTCCAGCAGGAGATTTTTGATATTTGCGAAATTGTTCTTAAGAACGAATACTATATTAATTTTGCATCAAAATTTCTTCCGATTAATCTTTATAAAATTATAATTACAAGTGCCTGCGCTTTGGAAAAATACGAATGGTTGAAAACTTTTATAGAAAAATATTGTAAGAAGGTAAATCCCAGGTTACAAAAAGATGCCGAGAATTTTGGTTTCGCGAATCTTAATTTTGAAACAGGAAATTTTGATGAGTGCCTTTTAAATCTTAACCGCATCCGAGAAAATACATTTCTTCTTGAAATTCGTGCAATGAAATTAATTGTTTTTTTTAACCTCTCATATTATAATGAGGGCTTAAACGATTTAAAGTCCTTTCAGAAATTTATTAAAATAAACAAATCATTCACGCAGCAAAGAAGGCAAACATTAATCAATTTTTTAACATATATGGATAAGCTATTTTTGTATAAGATTGCAAACCGAAAATCTGAGATAGGGTACTACAGAAAAAAATTGACGGCTGAGGAAAATTGCCTTCATAAAGACTGGCTAATTAAAACTTATCAAAAAATAAAATAAATTTTTAACAAAATGGATAAAGATAAAGCAACACAAATGTTCTTTTCGCTCATCTACAGCTTTCAGATGCAGACAATGATGCACTTAGGAAAAATAAAAAATCCCGTAACTGATAAAATAGAAATTGAGCTTCCTGCTGCTCAGGCAACAATCGATTTAATAGAAATGCTTTCAGAAAAAACAAAAGGGAATCTTACTGACGAAGAGAAAAGATTTGTCGACACCGCAATCTCTGATTTAAAACTGAACTACGTCGAAGAAAGCGGAAAAGCATTGCAGACAAAAGTGGAAGATAAAAAAGAAGATAACTCCGAACAGAAATGATTTTTGGCATAACCGGAAATATTGAGAAGCAAAGTCTTCAATCAGTTATTAAAGAAATCGGTAATTTTCTATTAAAGAAGAAAATTGAATTCTTCATTGATTCAAAGCTTTTCAAAAAATCCGGAGATAATACATTCAAGAAATTTTCTTCTCCAATTAATTCTATCTTAAAACAAAAAGAAATTATTCTTTTATCCTTAGGAGGTGATGGTACATTTCTTAATACTGCAAGGCTTGTCGGGGACAGAAATATTCCCATCTTGGGAGTAAACCTAGGTAATCTTGGCTTTCTTGCCGAAGTAAGGGCTGATGAAATTACGACATTCCTAAAAGAAATCCTTAAAAAAAATTACAGGGTGACTGATAGAATTGTTTTGGAGGCGAATGTAAACGGGAAGAAAATATTTGGCCTTAACGATATTGTAATTGATAAGGCAAATTCAATTCGTATGATAAACATAGAAGCATCTTATAACAATGAAAAAATATTTAAGATAGTTGCAGATGGTGTAATTATTTCTACACCCACAGGCTCTACGGGTTACTCGCTTTCATCGGGAGGGCCTGTAATTACTCCTACAAGTTCTGTCTTTTCTTTAACTCCGATATGCCCGCACTCGTTAAATATTCGCCCAATAATATTACCTGATGCCGGAGTAATTTCAATTAAAACTTTGGGAAGCACAATGGCACGAGTAACCGCTGACGGACAAACTTACTTAACAACTAAATCTCCCATAGAAATAAAATTAAAAAAAGCAGATTATACTGTAAAGATGGTAAAGCGGAACAAACTTACTTACTTTGATACGCTTAAGAAAAAACTATTGTGGAGTGAGGATAAAAGGAAGTAAAATACGATTACCTTAACTGCTCTTTATACATTTTTACAACGTGTTCAAATCCCATATATAACGAGTCACATACGAGTGCATGCCCTATGGAAACTTCAAGCAAATTCGGAATCTTATCGTAAAAATACTTTAGGTTTGTTAAATCTAAATCATGCCCTGCATTAATTCCTATATTTAATTCAACTGCTCTATTTGCTGCAGCAACATATTTGGCAATGGCTGCTTCTTTTCCATTAGAGAAATCTCTTGCATAAGCTTCGGTATATAATTCAATTCTATCAACTCCGGTTTTAGCAGCTCCCTCAACCATATCAACTTCAGGGTCTACAAAGACTGAAGTCCTTATCCCTGCATTTTTAAAAACAGCAATGGTTTCTTTTAAATAATCTTCGTGTTCAATTGTATTCCATCCATGATCAGAAGTTAATTGATTTTCTGAATCCGGAACTAATGTAACTTGCGTAGGCTTATTTGTTAAAACTAAATCTATAAACTTCTGCTCGCGCGGATTTCCTTCTATATTAAACTCAGTTGTAATGATACCCTTTAATTTTCTAACATCATTATAGCGTATATGTCTTTCATCAGGTCTTGGATGGACTGTAATTCCATCGGCACCGAATCTCTGCGCATCAATAGCAACCTGAACAACATCGGGATTATTATGTCCTCTGCTGTTTCTTAGTAATGCAAATTTATTAACATTTATAGATAGCTTTGTCATTTAAATATATATAGTAACTAAAATTAATTTTCAGGTAGTTTTATATCGTATAACTGCTGCGATCCTTCATTATTTCTCTCTTCAATAATTTTTGTTACGGTTTGTTCAACATCAATTGCGGGGAGATAATATGTTCCACATTCGAACTGAGATGTAACGCTTGAAAGATATCCTCTTATCTGTCCGAACAAAATCGCAAATGAATTTATTATATATTGAGTATCATTGTTTTCCCTGATTTCATTGCTGCCAACAACTCCGTTTGCAATAATAGTTAAAGTAACTGCGCTCTTATCTATAGGCATTCCCTCATCGTCACAATTAGTTTTTAGATAAACAAAGAGAGCAATATCGCCTTCTTCGTTTGATTCAAAATCTAATGAAATATCTATTGGATACTTCTTCAAGCTGTAAACATTGTCAAATAAATCTAAGTTCTCACTTTCAGCAATTTCATTCGTAAGAAAAGTGTCCGGAAGATATGTTACCGAAAGAGAACTGACTTTGAATTTTTTTAAAAATATTTCTGATTCTATTGCCTGCATTTTATTTAAAAATTACGAATAAAATTCTTTTACTTTATCACAAATATAGTTTACCTGATTTACTCCAAGTTCGTGATACAATGGTAACCTCAACAAGCGTTCGCTTTCTTTTGTTGTATACTTATCTTCCCCTGAAAATCTTCCGTACAACTTACCACCGACTGAAGAATGCAAAGGTACATAATGAAATACAGACTGAACATCATTCTTTTTTAAATGTTCGATCATTTTTTTTCTTTCATTATAATCCTTTAACTTGAAATAAAATATATGTCCGTTTGATATACAGTTATCAGGAATTGTTTGCAGCTCAAGATGCTCCATATTAGAGAAGTCTAACATATTTTCTCTGTAAGTATCTGCAAGTAAAACTCTTTTCTTAGTAATCTCACCTGCAATTTCAAATTGCGCATACAAAAATGCAGCATTAAATTCGCTTGGCGAATAGCTGGAGCCAATATCCACCCAACTGTACCTATCAACAGCTCCCGCTTTAAATTTATTTATGTTAGTACCCTTATCTTTCACAACTTCTGCTCTTTCCGAATATTTATCATCGTTAACTAAAATCGCTCCGCCCTCACCACATTGGAAATTTTTTGTTTCGTGAAAACTAAGTGTCCCAAAGTGACCTATACTTCCTAATTGTTTTCCATTATATGTTGCGTTTATGCAGTGCGCAGCATCTTCAACAATAAACAAATTATGCTCTTTAGCAATTTGCATAATTTTATCCATGTTACACCCTACCCCTGCATAATGAACCAGTATAATTGCTTTTGTTTTTTCTGTAATCGCTTCCTCAATTTTGTTCTCATCTATATTCATTGTATCGGAACGTATATCTACAAATACAATTTTTGCCCCCCGTAATACATAAGCATTTGCAGAAGATACAAAAGTAAATGAAGGCATAATAATTTCGTCACCTTCTTTGATATTCATTAAGAGTGAAGTAAGCTCAAGCGCATGCGTGCACGAAGTTGTGAGAAGAGCTTTATCTATGCTGAAATAATCTTCAAGCCATTGGTTGCATCTTCTTGTAAATTCTCCGTCACCACAAAATTTATTATTATCGATAACTTCCTGTAAATATTTCTGCTCTGATTGTGTTATAAATGGTTTATTAAATGGTATCAATTCTTTAATTAATTTTTCTTAATTAATTTTCTTTAGGTTAATTTTATTATAAACGTCTATAATGTTATCAAACATAATATCTAAAGTAAATTTTTTATGTAATAGTTTCAATGCGTTACTGCCAAATTCACTGATGAGATTTTTGTTGTTAAGAAAATAAATAATTTTTTCCACCATAGGTTTCGGGTCTCTATCTCGCACGGCAAAGCCCGTATTGCCTTCATCAATCATTTTAGCGACATCTCCCACATTTGTTACTACGGCAGGAATTCCCTGCGCTAATGAATATAAAACTGAGAACGGGAAGGTCTCTCCGCCGCCTTCTACAGACGAATGAAGATAAATATCGAATGCAGAATATACCGCCTGCATATCATCTCTAAATCCCGGGAAAATTATTTTATCTAAAACATTTAATTTCGAAGCTAAATCTTTCAAATTTTTGTCCAGCTTTCCGTTACCGACAATCATTAATTTTATGTTGTCGCATTGCTTACACACTTCAGCAAATGATTTTATTAAATATTCCTGTCCTTTGAATTCAACCAATCTTCCTGTATTACCGAATAAAATCATATCCTCTGGAATATTAAACTCGTCTCTTATTTTTTTCCTTAATGAAAAATCT
>JBBRQV010000199.1:0-5123 GCA_038225955.1 Ignavibacteria bacterium
ACTCCAGCATTAAAAGTAATTCTTCCGGGCAAATTTAATTTTTATCTATAATAACTGCATTCAGTCTTTGAACGCATTTATTAATTATTGATTTTAAAATTATACAGTATAATTTATTATATGAGATTAAGCCTTGCATATATTGTTATTATCGGATTAATATGTATTGTATCATTTTATTCCTGCGACGGACCTTTCCCGACTGCAGCTAAACCAAATGTACCAAGTGACCATAGTAGTACTTTCGGAGGATTCCTTCACAAATCAATCAGCAGAAATGCCTCTGTAACAGATTGCATTACATGTCACTCATTAGAGGTTGAGGGGAAAGTAACATTAATAAATGGCGTAAGTACGTGGGCAAACTCATGCTATCAATGCCATGGTAAACTATGGGGAAATTAAAATGAAAACAAAACATCTTTTATTATTTATAATTGCATTAATTTTTATTTCCGGCTGCGCAGTTGTACAGCCTTATGAACGTGGACGTCTTGCCGACCCAAACATGATTTTTGATGAAGACCCTATACAGAAAGGAATCAAAGACCACTATATAAATATCCGCGAGGGCTCAGAAGGGGGAAACGGAACGGAAGGCGGTGGCTGCGGTTGTGGATAAATCGTTAAAATTATTTTTGCTTCTATTTGTTTCTTGACCTGCGATTCTTTTCGCTCAACAGAGTGAAGACGAGCTTCAGATAAATATGAATTCTTACTTTGATAACTTCAGATTGATTGTTCTCTACCCTTCAATTAACTATACAAAAAATATTGATAGTAAAACTTCTGTTAATGGTTCGTATTTAGTAGATGCGATAAGCTCAGCAACAATGAAAATGCTTTTCAAAGTTGATGGAATAACTTCTGCCACTACGACTAAAAACGGCGGCGGAGATAATACTCCTGATGAATTACGACATCAATTTAATCTTGGAATCACAAGAGATATTTCAGGAGCAACATTATCTGCTAACGGAATGTACAGCACAGAGCATGATTACTCATCGAAAACTTTTGCTGCAAATCTTATTCTACCTTTTGCAAAAAAGAATACAATCTTCCAGCTTGGATATGCAGGCAACTGGGATAAAGTTTTTCCGCAGACAAGAACTTGGACTAGGGAAAGAAACACTACAACTCTGAATCTTGGCGTAACGCAGATACTTTCAAAAAATATTATTAGTCAGCTCGATTTTTCTTTTATTAATATGACGGGCTATATGCTTGACGGTTATCAGGTTGTGAGGATTATTGATAACGGGGTTTTGAGAACGCTCGAGCCGATTGAACCCGATGTGCGAATAAGAAAAGCTGCAGGGCTGAGAGTAAACTTCGGCATTACAAAGCTTTCAACTGTTCTTCTTGGCTATAGATATTACTGGGATACATGGGATATTACATCGCATACTTTTGATGTGGAGTATAAAACTCACGTAACTGATTACACAAATATTTCACTTGGCTTCAGACAGTACTTACAAACTAAAGCATACTTCTTTAAGCCGGAATACACAACAGTTGAGTCGTTAATGACAGTTGACGGAAAATTGAATTCGGGATATACAAATCAATTAACTTTGGAATTAGAAATTAAAGGATACAAAGGTTCAGGTTTTCCATTTCTTAATAATGATAAAGTCTCGTTCGTTTCAAGTGTAGGAATTTATCACAGGCATACAGATTCTCCCGATTGGGCAACGCGTCTGCAGGAAATGTATGCATATTTATTTTCAATAGGATTTAAAATATTATTATAAAAGTTTTTTATAAAAAATTTAAAATAGATTTTAATAAAATGAACAGAAGAAATTTTTTACTAGCATCTACAATGGCAGTTGCAGCAGGTACAATCCTACCCTCTGCGTTGAAAGCAATCGGGAAAAATAATTTACCTGTAAGCGAAGAAAATTTTTCTCTCGAAGTGATTACCGGTAATCCCGATAAAGCATCGGCAATGTTAGAAGCATTTGCAAAGCAGGGAAACTTTGGAATGGGGAATCTTAAATATGCTGAATATTCAATCGCAGGAAATGCAGTCGGCGATATTGTATTTGTAAGAAACGGAAGACTCATAGATTTTACAAAGTCAAGCGATTCGTTATATGAAGGATTGAAAGACATAAGAAAAACATTATCTCTTCCTTCACTAATTGAAAATCCTGTGAGATTAAGATTATTTACAAAATCAGAAAGCGAAGCAAAGAAAGTGTTTGTAATGCAAAAAGGTGAAATCGTAAAGCAGATTGATATGAGCATGTATGGGAATTATAGTTTTATGGGGAAGGCAGGAGTGACTAAAGTAAATGTTTCCGAAAGTGGAGTGCGCATAACGGATTCAGACTGCAAATATAAAATCTGCAGCAAGATGAAGGCTATCACAAAGGCAGGTGATTTTCTTACGTGTATTCCTAACGAACTTCATATCTTCGCCGAATAGAATTTATGAAAGTAGTAATATTTTTTGTTTTTTTATTTGCACCGGCTCAGTACTGTTTTTCTCAAGATAGTACTGTAACATTTGAGATGAGCGCAAGCAAGGAGCTGATGGGAACGCATTTTGAAATCACTGCGATTCACTCAAGCATTGACTCCTGCAAGAAAGCAATTTATTATGCCTTTAAGGAAATTGAGCGAATTGAAAAATTTGCCAGTAACTACAAAGACTCAACTGAAATAAGCAACGTAAACAATAACGCAGCATCTTATCCTGTAAAAGTAAGTTTTGAGCTTTACGAACTTATAAAAAGAAGCTTAGTTTACTCTGAGCTTTACGACGGCTATTTTGATATTAGTGTAGGACCGCTGACTGATTACTGGGGATTTAATTCAGACCATCCGCTGAAAACACCACCCGATTCATCTCTTATAAAATATCTACTTGGATTCGTTGGTTACAAAAATATTGTTTTGAATTCAAATGATACTACAATATCATATCTTAAAAAAGGATTGAAGATTGATTTAGGCGGAATTGCAAAAGGATATGCATTAGACAGAGCGATTAAAATTTTGCATGATAGGGGAATTAAAAATTTTCTGCTTAACGGCGGTGGAGATATTTATGCAGGCGGAAGAAAAAGCAAGGATGCAAAATGGGTAATTGGAGTAAAAGACCCACGGGAAAATCAAAACGTTGTTAAGCGAATTGAAGTAGAAGATTGCGCAGTACTTACAAGCGGAGACTACGAGCGCTATAGTATAATAAACGGAATAAGATACCATCATATTTTTAATCCCAAGAACGGTTTCCCTGCAAAAGACTGCCAAAGTGCAACCGTTATATTGGAGAATTGTGAGGAAGGCGTAATGTTCTCAAAAATTCTTTTCATATGCGGAAAAGAAAAGCTCCCATCTAATACACCTTATTTTGTTATCAAAGAAAAAGGAATAAGTGATGAAAATATTTTATTCACAAATTTTACCCGGTAATCTTCCACAGTAAAAGGTATTTACTTATCGGTAATCTTTCATTACATTTCTTAAAAGTAATTATAACGGAAGTACAAAACCTATTAGCTATGGGATAACTTTCCGAAATATTCTTTTCTTCATTTCTTTTTTTTGCGTTCTCTCGCAGACTGCGAACTCACAGGATAGCAAACAAAATCCTTATGGACAAAAATCACTACCTGAAACAATTAATAATCTTTTAGAAAATTCTACTTCGAAGTCTGCAATTATAAAATCTGATAAGATAAGAGATGAAAAGTTTGAGTATATGAAATCAATTCAGCTTGATTTATACAAAGCTCCGGTTGAGATAAAAGAAACCTTTCATTTCAATCTGATTGAAAGTGTAAACAGTAATGTGAAATTCGGCGGATTTTATAACGGTAGCGTGAACATACAATTCTCTCCGGCTATGTATATAAAGCCATTTCAGTTCCTTAGTATTTATGCGAACCATCAGAAAAATTTATTTATTCCTATGAAGGATTTGCAAAGTAATATGTTCTCTCTTGCTGCCGAGGCATCGGGTATTATCCTTGTGGAGAATGCCGTTAAATTGTTTGCCCCTCCGAATAAAGTTGTGCGAGGACTTGCCGAGTTCACTCTTAAGAACTGCATATCGTTTTTGATATACTCAATTTTTAATTCCACACAAAAACCAACTGACGGAGTTTATAAGTACGACTTCTATTATATCTCAGCAGGGATAACTTTTTAAGTATCTTGGTTCTTGTTGTCGGGAAGTATTCCCGACAAATGACTAACCCTTTCAACTTTTCTCTATGTATTAAAAATTTATTTTTCTATCTTACCTATAGTCGACATTGGTTGAAAATTGAATAAATGCTACTGATAAAGTAGTAATAAACTTCAGATAGTAATGGAGTGGCGAAAACATTAGCAGTCTATCTGAAGAGATTTTAAATACCCGTGTGGGGTATTGATAATACGATGGAAATTGGCGGCTAAATTAAAACTGAAAAACCTGATTGCTCGGAATACGAACTTTCAGGTTTTTTTATACACACTCTTCTCGTTACTAAGTTGTAAATACCGCTTTAGGGGGCTTCGGCTTCGTAACGTTATAGATTCCCCTTAGTTAGATGGGAACTTGTTTCTATCCCCATGGATTTGTTGCCCATACAGTAACTTCCGGTATAAATCCTTTATCTTCCATTTCTAACACAGACTTTATAGTATAAGCTATTTCCATAGCGCTGAGTTTTTTATTATCTTCAGGTCTTTCTTTTCTCTCGGAGTTATTGAAAGCAGTTGTAACTTCACTCGGATTTATCAGGCAAACTCTTACATTGAATTTTCTCAATTCCGCTTGCCAGCATTGAGTCATTCCGCGTAATGCAAATTTTGAAGCAACGTAAATTGTGCCCCCTTCAAATCCTTTCGAAGCTGCAGTCGATGCAATGTTTATTATGTTGCCGTATTTTTGCTCCATGAAAGTTTTTGAGATTTCTTTTGTAAGCATTGCTAACCCGAATACATTTGTAGCAAATACTTTTTCTAAATCTGCAAGCTCAAGAGATTCAAGCTTTTTAAAAGCTCCGATGCCTGCATTGTTTATCAGTACATCTATACCGCCAAGCTTTTTTACAATTTCTTTTGCTTTGCTTTCAATATTATTGTAATCAGCAACATCAAATAATATGGGTTCA
>JBBRQV010000200.1:0-5098 GCA_038225955.1 Ignavibacteria bacterium
AAAAATTTAGTGAAAATTCTTATAAAAGTATAACTGAGCTCCTCAGAAATTTGCGAAGTGGAAAATTAAATTTAAAGAAACAAAAAAGCACATCAAAAAAAGCATATACTCTTTTGAGCGAAAATGATCGTAAAATTAATTGGGGAAAAGGTGCTGTTGAAATATTTAATAAGATACGAGCATTGAAATTACCTTACCCTCAGGCATTCTCAACATTAAAAGACAAAAGATATTTTTTCAATAACTCGCTAATTAACAACAGTGCATCATCTCGTATTCCCGGTAAAATTGAAAAAATTTCACATAAGAATATATTAATCAGCAGCAAGGATAATTTGGTAAAGGTTAGTGAAATATATTCGGAGGGAAAAAAAATCAACCCGGCGAAAGAGTTTTTAATAGGAGATAAATTCATCTAATGAAAATAATTGATGCACATATTCATATAGGAAGATGGAGTGAGATTTTTTTAAATCTTGAATCCACTATTGATGAAGCAGTTTCGGAATTAAAAAAATCCGGTATCGATGAAGCTATATGTATGCCGACTGATAGAACTTCTAATGCAGTGTTATTCACACAAGTGATTAATAGAGATGATTTCAAATTTCATTTTAATGCGTGGATAAATCCTTTAGATGAAAAATTAGATGTCTTCTTAGAAGAAAATATTTCCAACATTCCTTTTTTTAAAATCCATCCTTCTATAGATAAAAGAAAAATATCAGATGTCTTATTCAAAAAATATTTGCAGCTTGCCTCAGATAAAAAAATTCCTATTGTTGTGCATTGTGGCCGTTGGAAAGAGATGGCAGGCTATGAAATTTGTCTGGGAGTGGCGCGTGAATATCCAGAGCTAAGATTGATTCTTGCTCATCTTGGAGGGGACCAGCCCTCTATTTGTACTCAATGCGCTAAAGATGTTCGCGACGGGGGATATAAAAATATTTACTTGGGCACAGAGTCTGTAAGAGAATACTATTTTGTAAATGAAGTTGTTAAAACATTGGGTGCTGAAAAAATTTTATTCGGCAGCGATTATAACTTAGGACTTCCGGCTTCATACCTACCGATTATAGATAGATTAAAGATTAGCAATGAAGAAAAAGAGTTGATATATTCTGGTAATGCCATGAAGCTGCTTCAGAAATTGTGAAAATAAATCGGCTACTCTATTGACGAAAATTCTTCATATAGCCCCTCAAAATACTGCAGGGATGCCTATGGATTTTGTAAAAATGCACAGGCAGTTCGGTTTTGAATCCAACCTTGTTACAATCTATAAAAGTAAATTACATTTTGAAGAAGATATTTCTCTGAATTTAGAATTGCCTCAAAGCAAGCTTGCTAAAATATGGCGTGATAAAAAAATTGCTCCGGTTACGGAATTAAAACTGAAAGAATATACACCCAAAAATTTTATTGAAGAAAAATATTTTGAGCTAAGAGATTTAAGCAATAAAAAAAAGATTAACGAACTTATTGAAAAACGTAATTTATTCGATTACGATATTTATCATTTCGATGGGGGCATGGATTTTTTTCGTAATCTGAGTTTTGCAAAGGAGCTAAAAACAAGAAATAAGAAAATTGTTTGCTGTTACTTCGGCAGCGATTTAAGAACGCGAGGAGTTTTTAAAGAGCTCGAGAATATTTCGGATTTGCTTTTAACGGTTGAGTACGATCATCTACTTCTTCATAAAAATGTAAATTATATTTTTTTTCCTTTTGATGTTAAGGAGATTGATTTCAAAATCAATAATAATAAGTTAAAAAAAATAATTCATTCCCCAACTAACAGAGCTTTTAAAGGAACGGACAAAATTTTGAAAGTAATTGATGAGGCGAAGAAAGAATGTGACTTTGAATTTGTATTGTTGGAAAATATGGACAGGGAAGATCTGTTAAAAATAAAAGCGACTTGCGATTTAGCCATTGACCAAGTTGGGGGAGAAATGGGTGGCAGCGGTTACGGAAAAAATTCAATTGAAAATTTGTCTATGGGTATTCCGACCTTTACAGAATTTTTTGACGATTACTATAAATTTCTCACTGATAATCCTTTTATAAATTCGAACATTGATAACCTTAAGGAAAACATTGTAAAGTTCGTAAACAGTGATTCTTTAATTAAAGAATATGCAATTAAAGGGAGAAAGTGGGTTGAAGAGACTCATTCATTCGAAGCGGTAAATGAAAAGCTTCTTTCATATTATAAAAAATTTAATATTATTTAAAGAATGCCTAAGTCACCCATAAAGACGTTGCTCTCCCACACAGCTATCTATGGAGTAGGTTTAGTGCTTAATAAATCCCTGGGCTTTTTATTGCTTCCTGTTTACACAAATTATTTTACTCCGGGCGATTGGGGAGTGTTCAATATTGTCTGGTCTCTATGGATATTTTTATCGGTTCTTTATAGTCTTGGATTTGAAAATTCTTTTATGAAATATTTCATTGAGGAAAAAAACAAAGCGAGGAAATCAGTAATCTATTCTTCAGTATTAGTGGCGTTGTTATTTTCTTCTGTAGTATTTTCTCTCTGCATATATTTTGGTTCAGGATTTATCAATAACCTTTTGCATTTTGAAGATGCGACAAAGGGAGTTTTTTTAATAAAAATTTTGGCAGTACTTTTGTTCTTCGATACGATTTACAGAATTCCTCTGTTATTGCTGCGCGCTGAGCTTAACACTAAAGTTTATACATACCTTACAATCGTAACTCTTGTAATAAATCTCGGACTAAATCTTTTCTTAATTATTGTACAGAAGTACGGCATCGAAGCAATTTTTTATAGCTATATTGTTTCAGTCTTTGTTACTACTGTAGTTTGCCTTTTCGTCACAAGTCCGTACCTTACCGCTAAAATTTCTATTGAAGAAATTAAACGTCAGTTTGGATTTGGTTTCAAGTTTATCTTCATTGGGTTGTTTATTTTGATAATTGATATTTCCGATAGGTTTTTTCTTAAGTTCTATTATAATGAAAGTGTGGTCGGGGTATATAGCGCGAATTACAGATTGGGGACAGTGATGAGCTTATTAATTTCTGCGTACAAATTTTCATGGACACCCTACTTTATGAATTTATCAGAGAATCCGGACAACAAAAAAATAATTTCAAAAATATTTACCTACTTTATCTTTACCGGATTATTTTTATTTTTAGCTTTTTCGTTTTTTATTACTCCATTAGTAAAGCTGAAGATTGACGGATATTATATTTTAAATGAGGCTTATTGGAGCGGTTTAAAAATCATACCGATAATTTTGCTTTCATATTTCTTCTCAGGGCTGCATTCAAATTTAACCGTCGCTCCTTTCTTTTCAAATAGAACTGATGTTCTTCTCAAAATTTCAATCATTGGTTTCATTACAAACATTGTTTTGAATGTTGCATTGATACCAAAATATGAGATGAGCGGAGCCGCGCTTTCAACATTAGTGACATACATTGTAATGTTTGTGTTTCTATATTATAAATCGCAGCAATTGTTTAGGATAAATTTCGAATTGAGAAAAATTGGGCTTATTAGTTCAATCACAGTAATTTCTTATTTCGCAGTTTTTTTTCTGCAAAAATACTTTAATTTAAATGCAGAATTTTTTTCTTTAGCTTCTATATTAATATTGCTTTTATTCATTGGTTTTTCAATTAAATTTGATATAATTAGGATAAGCTTTCTTAAAAAGATACTCCTTAAAGAGAAGACTTAAAGTAACACTTTAAGTTTTTCTATTGCATTTTTCAATTTGTTTAATTACGTTTAGATAATCTAATTTTATTATGAAAAATATTTATTTACTCCCCATATTTTTCTTGTTGTTTTTTTCGGGGAAAGCTTTCTCTCAGCTCACAGGTGAAGGGGAACCTAGTGATCAACCGGAAGCAACTGACGCATCAGTTGAGCAGGTTCTTGGTATGTTCGATGGAGTTATTAACGAACAATTGATCGATGATATTTCTGAAATATTACCAAATGATGCTGTAATTGTAAACTATGGCGCCGGAGATTTTTCCGGAGAAGGTTTTACTGATGTTGTTATTTCATACAAAACAAAAGAAACACCTGACCATCGCCTCTATGTAATTTTTTTAATTAATGAAGACGATAAAGAGTTTAAAGTTATCAAGCATGAAGTAGCTGAATGGGTTGACATACCATTTGACGTTGCCTTCAGCATTGACGAAGGGACTTGTGTATACACGTTTCGTGAAGATAAAAAATGGAGATTCCAACGATACTTCTATTACAATGATACTGTTTATTTATTGCAGGATGAAACAACAGAGTAACTGTAATCAAAATAAAATTTTAAAAAAGGCGAACCGGTTGGGTTCGCCTTTTTTGTTTGTACTAAAATTGAAATGGAACGCTTAGCTTGAGATTAAAACTTCTGCCAGGATTCAACGCGAAAGATTTATATCTACTCAGATGGTCAACATATTTAGTATCAGCTAAATTATCTACAGAAAAATCTACTGAAGCAATAGATTTTGATAGCACAAAATCAAATCCTACTCCCGTCTTCAGTAAAACATATCCATCGGTTGGCGTTTCCATTGGGTCAACATTTTTTTGAGCCGAAACAATTTTTGTTGAAAAACTAAAGTAAGGATTATAAAAGGATGCTCCAATTTGTTTCTGCTGTAATTTTATCTCTAAAATATTTTTTGATGGTGGAATAAACGGCAAATAATTTCCGGTTGCATCATTTTTGGCAGTAACGTAATCACCATTTAATGAAAGAAGAATAAATTCTAATGGCTGCAACTGCAAAGTGTATTCAAGTCCTGTAAAAATTCCTTTAGATTGCTTTATATCGTAAATAGGAAGCATTGCAGTTGAATCAAAACTTCCGGTTGGCGAGGGATAAATAAAATTATTTATAGTATTATTAAAGAATGAAAATGAGGCATTAAACTTCTTAAAATTTACTCTTAGACCTAAGTCAATATTCCATGATGATTCTGGATTTGGGGTTGCGGTGGAATCCAGCGTAACAAGACCCCTCTCAATTCTTCCTGTTCCCTCATGTTCACCATCGACAAAAAGTTCAAACTCAGATGGCGCACGCCATCCTCGTCCTAAGTT
>JBBRQV010000201.1:0-5079 GCA_038225955.1 Ignavibacteria bacterium
CGCCTTGTAAATAACACAATTCAGGATAGAGTTGATGTTCGTTCGCTTCCCCTCTTAGATATCCCGGAAGAAAAAATTCTTGAAGTACATTCATTCGACGGTGATAATCCGAACGGATTTTTAAACGGCTGCATTGATTCGCTTGTGCTTGCTTACTTCTTTAAATCGTACTCGATAAAGGACTGGCAGATTTTCATCGAGAAGTTCGCAAGCCCGACTGTGATTGGGAAATATTCTGCGTTAAATCAGCACGATAAAAATTCACTGATGTTTGCAATTCAAAATCTAAAGAATAACGCATCGGCAATAATTCCGAGTGAAGCTGATATACTCTTCAGAGGCGATGAAAATAAAGGCGAAGGCTCCGCAGTGTTCAACAGCAACATCGATTTCTGGAATAACGAAATCACTATTCGCGTCCTTGGACAAAACCTTACAACTTCATTGGAGAAAAACGGGTCGTACGCTGCAGCGCAGGTGCATAATGCAGTACGGCAGGATATAATTCAGGGAGATTTAAAATTAATTGAGAGTACAATGAATAGCTTAATAAAAAAAGTTGTCGATTTGAACTTTGCAGAAGTTAAAGAGTATCCAAAATTCTTTTTTAGTATCTAGTAGTGAGTATTGTGTAGTGAGGCACAACTCAATTTTTTTCTCAAGACTCAATACGCAAGACTCAATACAAACATAACCTTAAACTAAAATGGCCTACACAAATAAATCATACTTCCTTCTAAAAATAAAAGCTGAAGAGCTTGAGAATCTTACCGATAATTCAGATGATATTTTAAACGCTGCAATTATGAGCGCTGACTCAATGATAAACAGCTATCTGAAAAATGTTGTTGCAAGCGTTCCCATTTACACTAACGGAACTGAGGATAAATATCCTCCAGTAATAAGGCAGTGCTCGTACGACCTTGCGATTTTTTATCTACATGATAGAATACAATACTCTGAAATTCCACAGTGGGTAAAAGATAAATATAACGCTGCAATTGATTTCCTTACAAAGATTGCTAAAGGAATTATAACGCTTGAAATTGAAACCGAGGATCCTTCTGCGCAGCATTACCAGGTACCTGATGATAATATAAAATATGTCGGGAATGATTTAGTGATGGGAAGAAGTTCGTTTTAAATTTCGAATACAAAATTTCTGATTTAAATATTAAAGCCGGATACACCGGCTTTTTTTTATTCTCTACTTAATAATTTTATCCAGTTCATCCTCTACATTCTTATTAAAATCACCTTTGCCAAGATTTGTTCTCTTAAGTTTGCTAATCTTATCTCTCCATCTGATAAAAATTGAAACAATAAAAATTATTATCCAACTCAGCGTAACGCCCATCATAAACCATTTTACGATTGCATAAAGCCCGGTCCTGAAAAGGATATTCATACTATCACTGAAGAAATTTTCATAGGCAAACATTAGATAATTCATCATCAGCATTACTGCGGCAAATAAAATTAAAATCGTATGCTCGAAGTTATCTGTCTTTTGGTCTGAGATTGTATTGTACTTAAATTTATTTTTTACCCACTTCCCAAGCGTTATGAAAAAATTCTGCCGCCGCTCTGAAAACTCAATAATCGTAAGTATAGAGGCATCAATAAAAATTCCTCCAAGCAAGCTGCATAGCCAGAATGCAATAATAATATAAACTTCAAAATTTTTCAGTACCCGTATATCGTCCAGGTGTTTGTTTGCAGCAGTAAAGTTGGCATGAAGTATTCCCAGAATCACTGTGGCAAAGAGCATCATAAGAAATGCTTTAATATAGGTAAGTATAAGTCTTCGCAGGTAAAATGTCTGGCGGACAATTGCCGTCTCAATATCTGAAACCATATCAGCTAAATTCACATCTGCATAACCCGAGAGACCGTAAATCGTGTGAAGAATATCTATCTTCTGTTTGCTGCCCGTAATCGATTCACCGCCTCCTTTGAAATAAACTTCATCTTCTCCGCCGATTTTTCTTTTAGGCGGAATCAATTTTTCCTCAGTAAGATTTTTACTGTACAAAAATGATTTCAAATCGCTCTTCGAAAAATGCCCGAGGTATTTAACGAGCAGATTAATATCTTCCTTAGTATCAAACTGCCCCTGAATAAGTTCCCTCTTGCTGAGCGCATCCTTCTCGCCGCCCTCTTCCTGAAATTCATCGTCGGGCAAAGTTATTCCGGAAAGATAAAATCTAAGATAGTTATAGTCTCCGATTTTTCTTTTAATAAAATAAAACTGTGCGATGCCAATCATCACCTGGTACAAAGCATACAAAGGAATAAATCCTATGATGAACAGCGCAGAGTAAAGAATTATTTTCAATGGAAGGTTTTCGACGAGGTAGTTTGACTCATAAATTACTTCAAGAATTTTCGGAAGATAATCCTTGAGCATCAGAGGAAGAACAATCAAAAGTCCCGCGCCGGTAACAAATACACCTGCAATTCTCTGCAAAGTAGAAATGCGAGACTCTCCACGCGCAATAAAATCTCTCAGTACGTCGTAATTTTTTTTCATATGGTTTAAAACTTCTATTGTTAAAAAACTAAAAAACTTCGATGAGATTAGAAAAGTAAATATCTTTGCATAAACAAATTGTAAATATCAGGAATTTTTTTCATTGCGAATCGTTATATTAGTTAAGATAAGTTCACGAACATTAAACAAAAAAACAAAAATGAGTTACTCAGACATTAAACACCATAAGCCACACTCATTGGCATTCTACATAATAATAGCATTATGCGTATTTGCAACAATTAACGCCGCTGCGGTTTTGTTATTATTCTTCAGATGATAAGATAGATTATGCAGATAGGTTTGCAAGGTTTGTAATGTAATGAGTTTATAAAGTCTGAAGTTTGGAAAATTATTTTCCATTGGATATTTTGAATCTTGTAAGCTACTAACTTTTACTTTCTGAACATTATGAACTAAATTTGTATTTAAAAATCATCTAAAATCTTCTATCTTAGCGTTTATTAAGAAACAGGGGGAAAATGAAATTAATAATTTTTTATGTAAACGGAGATCCGATACACTATGAATACTCAACCACCATTCCATTTGTTACACAGGCAATTAAAGTAAACGATATGCCGCACAGCGTTAAGCATGTCTATCATTATATGAATGCCCTTCCCGGTAAGCGCCACCTTGACGATAGCGGACTGAAAGTCCCTGATGAAATTTTCATGGTAGTGCTTGAACGCAAGTAATGTAAAATTCAGAATTCATTCTGTAAAATTTGCATCTCATGATTCTGAATTTTGAATTCTGCATTCTGAGTTTTCAATCTCTTCTTCCTTATAATCAAAAAACTGCTCCATAGTTTTCCACGCAGAGCCGCACTTCAGGCAATATTTTTTCCGTTCAGTCATATTTCTATGCTGAATTGTTTCAAACGTCCGGACAAACTTTCCGTCTGCCCTGCAAATAGTACACTTCATACATTTAAGATTTAAGATTTAAGATTTAAGATTTATTATTTATTATTTATGATTTTTTAATTTCAAATCTAGAATTTCAAATTTCAAATTTTTTCAGCACTAAATAAAATCTGAAATCTTAAATCTGAAATCTGAAATCAAGTCGGGAAATAATGCCGCAAAGCTTTCTCAACGTATGCTTCGAAGAGCGTATCCTTACGTGCAGGATCACGGCATTTTTTTATCAGCTCGGGAATTACTTCATCGGGATTTTTATCCGGTAAATTTTTTATCCAGTCAAGATTGCTCTGCACAAGCTCGTATGCTACCGTAATGGAATCAGATTTTGGTTTTGTAATTTTTCTAGGCTCATGCTTATCGGATTTTCTGTCGTTCTCGATGAAATAAATTATTTTTGCCTTCACTTCCCTCTGAGTAAAATTTTTACCGGGATAAAAATTTATTACACGATGAAAATAATATTCCAGATCATATTCTTTCAGCTTTGTAAAATCTTTTTCTGTTTTCAAAAAATTGTGGAGAGTTTCAAACTCAAGTGTGTGTGATATTTCGCACACACTGCTTTCCTTTTCTTTACTTTCCTTTACTTTACTTTGTGTACTATCAACGGAGATAACTTCCATTATCTCTCCGTGAACATCAGTTAAAGTTACTTTAACTATGTGAGTGAGGGAGTTTTCAGCCATGCACAGAAAATCTTTTATCAGACTCACATTTTTTCTCTTCATCGAACCCATTACATAGCGCATCTGAATGGAAGCAGATGTAAGTATAGAGTAATCTTTATAAAGGTTTGCGGAGAATAAACCCTCGTTAATGCAGTCGGAAATGATTTCCTTTAACGTATTATATTCCACTCCGTTTGTTTTTGAAAAAAGAATTTCATCGCGCGGCTCCCACTTGCAATAGTAGCCGTTCTTATAAATTTTCTCAAGCAGCTTGCAGAATACTGCGTAGCCTATGATGCCGTGCTTTGCTTCGATAAACTGCATCTTATCGTCTGAAGATAAGTTCACATCGTGAGAAAAATATTCTAATCCTTTTTTTATCGGTCGGGACAAGTGATTTCACTTAATAATTAATAATTGGTAATGAATAATTCTGAATTCTGAATTCTGAATTCTGAATTTTCAATTCTGAATTTCAAACTCTGGTTTCATTTCGTCTTTTGCGAATGTAACTGCATCAAAAATAAGCTCCGCGGTTGTGATGTTGTTTTCAAAATCATCTGTGGCTGTGAAGGAGTTTTCTATATTCGAATCTTTTACACCCAGAGAGTAAAGTTTTCGCTGGCAGTCAATCTCCAGCCAGACTGTAACGTTCTCTTTTATGAAGAGATATTGCTTTGTATCTAATGTCGGCTTTGTCATGTTTGTTGTTTCTATTAAGTATTAAGTATTGAGTAAAACGTCAATTAGCTTAAATCTAATCTGTCAAATCTTAACCAGCATATTTATCAATTAACCACAATAATTATTAATTGTATCTGCTATATATTATTGATCGATAAACTTTTTAGGTCAATTGTTTTAATTTATAAATACAAATAAAAAACTTTCTTCCTAAAAATCTTTAGCATCACAAATATCTGAAATCTGAAATCTGAAATCTGAA
>JBBRQV010000202.1:0-5047 GCA_038225955.1 Ignavibacteria bacterium
ACTTTTTTCATCAAAGTAAATATAGCAATTCATGCCAAACGGGGTAACGGGTATTTTCAAAACTTTCATTATTAATCTTTAATTGTAATTATTTATAAATTGATTAAACTCTTAAATATGGGTAATTTATTCTACCTGTCAAATTTTTATTCCCAATAGAATAATAAGTAATACAGAAAAACGCATTAGTATGTCTGATACCGATAAAATTAAAATAATTACGAACAACCGTAAAGCTAATTTTGAATACGCAATACTTAATAAGTATGAAGCGGGAATTTCTCTTGAAGGAACTGAAGTAAAATCTTTGAGAGAGGCAAAAGTTACAATTGCAGAAGCATACGCACGAGTTATTAAAAATGAAGTTTGGCTTATCGGCGCAAACATAAATGAGTATAAGTACGGAAACATAAATAACCACATTCCCGATAGGAACAGAAAACTTCTTCTCAATAAAAAAGAAATTAAAGATATTAAGGAGGCATTGGCTGAAAAAGGATTGACGCTAGTTCCTTTAAAAATGTACTTCAAGAATTCAAAAGTAAAAATTGAACTTGGTATCGGCAGAGGTAAAAAACTGTACGATAAGCGCGAGTCAATTAAGTCCCGAGAAATAGATATGAAATTAAAAAGAATAAAACTCTAAAAGAAATTTCAATGAATTTTCCTTCTTTAAAAGAACAGATAGATGTAATAAAGCGCGGAACAGTTGAAATTATTCCCGAAGAAGAGCTTATAAAAAAAATTGAGAAGTCCATTGCGAAGAAAACTCCGTTGAATATAAAGCTTGGCTGTGACCCGTCACGTCCTGATTTACACATAGGCCATGCAGTTGTCTTAAACAAGTTAAGACAATTTCAGGAGCTTGGTCATACAGCTATTTTAATTATCGGTGATTATACAGGGATGATTGGTGACCCTACAGGAAAGAAAAAAACACGCCCGCAACTTACATTCGAAGAAGCCAAAGAAAATGGGAAATCATACTTTGAGCAGGCAACAAAAATTTTAGATAAAGAGAAAACAAAAATTGTTTATAACTCTGAATGGCTAGGCAAATTAAATCTGCAAAGTCTTATTGAGTTAATGTCAAAGTTTACTGTGCAGAGAATTTTAGAGAGAGATGATTTTACAAACAGATTAAACGAACAGACCGAAATTGCTTTTCACGAGATGCTTTACCCGCTGATGCAGGGATATGATTCATATGCAATAAACTCCGATGTTGAACTCGGCGGAACTGACCAAAAATTTAATAACCTCGTCGGAAGAGATGTACAAAAAAGATACGGCAAAGAGCCGCAATGTGTTATTACAATGCCTCTGCTTGAAGGTATTGATGGCAGTGAGAAAATGAGTAAGTCATTGGATAATGCAATCGGTATCAGCGAAGACCCAAAAGATATTTTCGGCAAGACGATGAGAATTCCCGATGCTTTGATATATAAATATTTTGAACTTGGTACACAAATAAGCGTAGATGAATTAAAAGGATTGAAGGATAAAATTTCAGAGAGCCCACGTGATTACAAACGCAAGCTTGGCTTTGAAATTGTGAAGTTATACTATGATGAAGACACTGCGAAGAATTCAATTGAAGAGTTTGATAAGATTTTTATAAAAAAAGAAATTCCCGATGACATACCTGAAATAAAACTTGAAGAAGATACTAAGCTTATAAATATCATGGTTGCAAATAAACTTGCTGATTCAAATACTGCTGCAAGAAAACTAATTGAAGCTAAAGCCGTAAGCATTGATGGAGAGAAAATAAGCGATGTGAATGCAATAATATCGAAAGATACGAGCTTTACGATGAAAGTCGGGAAAATGAAATTCCTCAAAGTAAACTAAAAAAGTAATACAATCTTTATAATATCTAATATTTATTTTTACTAAATTACATCATTTCATAATAAGCAAATAAGGGAGAGCGATAAATTGTTCAAGCCAACTAAAATATTTTTTACAAAGGGTGTCGGAAGACACAAAGATTATTTACAGTCATTTGAGTTAGCGTTGAGACAGGCAGGGATTGAAAAATGCAATCTTGTTATGGTATCAAGTATTTACCCATCAGGATGCAAAAGAATAACCAAGGAGCAGGCAACACAATTACTTGAGCCGGGTTCAATTACTTTTTGCGTCATGGCAAGGAATTTTACAAACGAGCCCAACAGACTTGTTGCTACTTCCATAGGTGTTGCGCTTCCGTCAGATGACAGTCATTATGGTTATATATCAGAGCATCACCCTTTCGGTGAGCCTGAAAAGGTAGCAGGGGAATATGCAGAAGACTTAGCAGCAACGATGCTTGCAACTACGCTTGGTGTTGAGTTCGATTCTGAAACTGCATGGAATGAAAGAGAAAATGTTTACAAACAAAGCGGCAAGATTTTTAAAACATTCAACATTACACAATCTGCTGAAGGTGATAAGAACGGTCTTTGGACTACAGTTATTTCTGCAGCAGTAATGCTTCCTTAACAAAATTTTTAGTATCTCCGTTGAATAATTCGGCGGAGATTTTACTCTTCATCACTCTGCTTATGGTTACCATTGAGACATGCAGAAACCTTGCCTTAGCTTTTCCTGATGTTGTGGAACAGGACCACTTCGGAATACCTTCGTTCAGAATCAATAAAAAAATATTCATAACTCTCCGTCTCAATGAAAATATCGCAATGATAAAGTTAACGGAGTTAAATCAATCAATATTCACAGCAGCGCAGCCCGGAATTATTTATCCTGTAAACGGTTACTGGGGAAGGCAGGGTGCCACTTTTTTTGATTTAGCGAAAGTGAAGAAAACTATTTTTATTAATGCGTTGAAAACCGCTTATGAAAATATAACTATAAAAAAATCTGCGAAGAAAAAAGTTTAGAGGTGTATTACAATGAACGATATTATTACACGTAACGATATACAATTTTTAGTTGATAATTTTTATAAGAAAGTTATTGTTGATGATTTAATAGGGCATTTCTTTTCTGTAGTAGTGAATTTTGACTGGAGCGTGCATATTCCGATAATGGTTTCCTTCTGGGAAACAGTATTGTTTGGAAAGGCAGCTTACAAAGGAAACCCCATGATAAAACATATTGAGTTAAATCGACTTTCAAAACTTGAGCAGCATCATTTTGAGAGATGGTTAAATCTCTGGAGGGAAACTGTAGAAGAGAATTTTAAAGGGGAGAAAGCTGATGAGGCAATTGCTAAATCGAAAACTATTGCAACTTTAATGCAAAGCAAACTGAATCCAAAAACAATATTAAATTAAAATGAAGCCCGAAGTTTATTATGCTACAGTGCTTGAAGCACTAAAAATATTGAGAGAGCAAGGTTACAATACTGATTTTAATCTTGAAGAAAATTGTATCTCATGCCATGAAAGAAAATTTGGTACAGACGATTTTAACATCACTTCGATTTACAGATACGAAGGGGATTCAAATCCCGACGATGAATCGACTGTATATGCTATTGAATCAAAGTCCGGAGTGAAAGGTGTTCTGGTTACAAGCTATGGAGTGTATTCAGAAAAAATGTCAGATGAGATTTTAGAAAAACTCAAAGGAAACTAGGTCAATAAAAATTTTACAAAATCTTCAATGCTTATTTCTCCTAAATGATGTTTCATATCTGAATCTTTCAAAGCTTCCAACATATCTTCCTCTTTATATTTTTTACCGATAAGTTTTGCTTCTAATTCACTTGTCTCTCCATGAGCTAAAAAATCCCCATAGATTTTTATATTCTCAATGATTCCGTTTTTTACATCGATACGTGCATCTATCTGACCGAAGTCAAAACGATTTATTTTTTGAATGTTGAATTCAGGTGAGCGTCCGTAGTTCCAGTCCCAGTTCCTGTATTTTTCATTGGCTAATTTATAAACTTCTTCCCATTGTTTATCCCAGAGATTAAATACCGGATAATTTTCTGTTACGCCAAAAATGGATTCAATTAGTTTCTGTCTGAAATCAAAAATATTAATTTTTTCTTTCAGGTAATCCGAGATATTTCCAACTCTGCTCCGGATTGATTTAATTCCTTTGCTTTCTATCTTATCAATCTTAACATTTAATGCTTCTACTACATCATCAATATTTGAATTGAACAGCAATGTGCCGTGGCTAAACATTGTTTTTGTATTGGAGAACTGCGCATTACCGGAAATTTTTTTTCCGTCAACAGTGATATCGTTTCTTCCGTTAAGCTCTGCATTGACTCCGAGTGCTTTCAGTGTATCAATTACAGGATGAGTGAATTTTTTAAAATTGTGAATACTATCCGGAGAGAATTTTGTTAGAAAGCTAAAGTTAAGATTGCCATCATCGTGATACACAGTGCCTCCGCCGGAAATTCTTCGTACAACTTGTATGCCTTTTTCTTTTACGTATTCGGAATTAATCTCTTCAATTGTATTCTGATGTTTACCTATGATGATTGCATTTCTGTTGATATAAAAGAGAAGATAATCCTCATTTTCTAAGTCAAGATTTCTCACAGCCCATTCTTCAAGCGCAAGGTTCAGAGTTGCATCGGTAATATGGTTATTATTTATTAATTTCATTTACCAGTTTAAAAATGTTATGTTATTTCCGTATAATCTAAATCTTTGCCATATGTTTCTTCAAGCTTGCTTGTTGCCCATAGGGCGATTACTATTGTTACCACTCCAATGGCAAAAGCACTGTACTTTATTCCAAGCAAAGGTTTCAAAGCCTGAAAAACTATTGTTAAGGGAATTACACTTCCCCGTATAAAATTCGGGACTGTTGTGGTTACCGTCGAACGCAAATTTGTTCCGAATTGTTCCGATGAATTTGTTACAAATATTACCCAGTATCCTACAGCGATTCCCATCAGAACGCACACAGAATAAAAATAAAATACGCTTGTGCTGTTCAGAAATAAATATATACATACACAGGCAAGTGTAGCTGTAAGGAAAATATATAAAACTTTTTTTCGTGATTTTAAAATCTGGCTTAAAGTGCCGCTGAAAATATCTCCGAATACTAAACCTATATCGGTAAACAT
>JBBRQV010000203.1:0-5019 GCA_038225955.1 Ignavibacteria bacterium
CTCAAGAGTTTCTTCGGGTGAATATGTAAGGATTTTGTTAATGAGAATTTTATTTGAGAGTTGAAATAATTTACCGTCCCAAACAGGGGTTTGGGACGGAGAGTATTAATAATTAATAATTTATAATTTCTGTTCCAGTGTTATCACAGGTAAAATCATTTCCTCAATGGAAATTCCTCCGTGCTGAAAAGTATCATTGTACTGATTTAAATATTTATGGTAATCCGTAGGATATACAAAATAGAAATCTTCCTTAGCTATTATGTAGTTCACAATACCACTTCTCTTCGGCAATTTATATTCAACAGGATCTTTAATGAATAAAGCATTTCTTAGTTCTGCCTTAACGTTTCTTCCGCATTTGTATCGTAAGTTTGTTGATGTTTCTCTATCACCAAGAGCTTTCACTCCGTGCAGACATCTTATGCTTCCGTGATCAGTTGTTATAACTATTTTCACATCAGGCTTTTTTGCAAGCTGTCTTAACATTCCAAAGAATGATGAATGCTCAAACCACGATGCAGTCAACGAACGGTATGCAGATTCATCGGGAGCAATTTCTTTTAGGATTGCATAATCACTTCGTGAGTGAGCCATCATATCAACAAAGTTAATCACAATTGCATTAAGCTGATTATTGCAGTACGATTGTATTTTATTCTCAATGCCTCTGCCAAAATCGGAATCCATTATCTTCGTGTATTTCAGTTCATTACGCAGTTTTATTTTTCTTCTGTCAAGAAGCTTCTGCATAAATTCTTTTTCATAATTATTCTTGCTGTTCTCATCGTCATCATTTTTCTTCCAAAGCTCGGGATAATGCTTCTCTAAATCAGATGGATATAGCCCTGCGAAAATTGCATTTCTGCTGTAAGGTGTTGCCGTAGGAAGAAGCGAGTAATAATAATCTTTCTGAATTTTAAAATACTCGTGCAGATATTTTTCCATTACCATCCATTGGTCTAAACGCATGCAGTCAATTACAAAAAAGAAAGTTGACTTGTGCGTATCAAGATGAGGCAACACATATTTATCGACAATTTGATTTGAAAGGTCGGGCTTATCTCTTGTTTCATTTACCCAATGAACATAATTCTTCTCAACAAATTTTGAGAATTCAATATTACATTCTTTGCGCTGGTCAGTGAGTGTTTGTTTTAGTCCAAGATTCGGATGCGCATCAAGTTCCATTTCCCAGTTAGTCATTTTTACGTGGATGTCAGTCCAGTCCTGCCAATTAGGATTATTCATCAGCGCCATTGAAATATCGTTAAAGCCCTGGATGTAATCACGCGACACCTGATTACCGGTAATACGTTTTGACTCAAGAATTTTTTTACAAACGAGAAGCACCTGATTTGGATTTACAGGCTTAATGAGGTAATCAGAAATTTTACTTCCGATGGCATCTTCCATTAAAGATTCAGTCTCATTTTTTGTGACCATCACCACAGGAAGAGAAGGACGAAGTTCTTTTAGTTCGGAAAGAGTTTGCAAACCGCCTTTGCCGGGCATATTTTCATCAAGAAAAACTAAATCAAAATCTTTACTGCGGACAAGATTGACTCCATCTTCCCCGTTTGTTGCTTCATCCACATTGTACCCTTTGTTTTTGAGATACATAATGTTTGATTTCAGATGTTCAATTTCATCATCTATCCATAATATATTATTTTTACCGGTTACCGACATAGATTGTGGAAACATAATTTTACCTTTCGTTTAATTTAGAGAAGGTAAAAGATTTTCATATGCTTTCTTTAAGATTTTAAACTAAAAATTTAAACGAATTTATATAGAAAAAGTTCATTTATAATTATAATACTGAAAAACTACTTAATAAGAACCATATTTTTTGAAATGGACTGCCCTTCCGAAGTAAGCTTATATGTGTAAATTCCAGAAGGAAGATTCGCTGCATCAAAAGAAATATTCTGAAATCCTGCATTCATTTTTTCGTTAATCAATTCGCTTACTTTCTTTCCGTTAATATTATAGACGGATAAATTTACAAATCCTTGCTTGCTTAAATTAAAGCTGATAGATGTTGATGGATTAAAAGGGTTCGGATAATTCTGATATAAATTAAAATCCTTTGCTTCAATTGTATTATTACCAATGCTTGTAGGATTATTTAGAAAATGAAAACTCACTGTGCTATTACCTGTATTAGGACTCACAAGTGTATCACTCTTCTTATTAATAAAAATATCTGCAGGATTGCTCAAGCCGGTACTCACCAATGAAGTAGCTCCTGAAAAATTCACATCATATTTAAAAACTCCACTGCTTCCCCATGTTGTAACATATACATTATTATTCTTATCCATTTTTATTCCGTCGCAATTAGTGTAGGTGGTAGTTGCAACGGTAGTAACCGATGAGTCCGTTAAGTTAATTGCTTTCACAGGGGCGTTGCTTCCCCAATTACAAAATAAAACTCTGTTCCTCGGAGCATCGACACAAACTCCATTAGGAGTGGAAACTGTATTTGCAATATATACCCAAAATGCCTGAGTGTTCACATTTAGTTTGTAAATTTTCTTCGCAGTAAAATCCGAAATATAAAGCATACCGTTCGCATCTACATCCATTCCGTTTAGAAAAGTTGCGCCGAGGTTTACGTTTAAAATTAAACTCGCGTCTACTAAACTATAGCCTCTTACTGTTCCATTACAAGCCACGTAAACATTCCCGTTATAAATAGATAAGCCGTGAGGCGAAGGTGCGCCTGTTGCAAATGTTGTTACGGTTCCGCTTTGGCTTCTTTGCAGAAGACTATTGGTATTCGTATTTGCTATAATATATCTTCTTCCGGTTGTATCGTAACAAACGCTTTCAGGGCTGTTGTATTGTGAGTATGAACTGCTTACTAAGATAAACAAAAAGAAAAGTAAAAATAGTTTTTTCATTTAGAGTGATGTTATTATTAATTGAATTTATTTTTATGGTAAAAGTTCAGGACGATACTCAAAGTGCATAGTATCGTAATGATACCATTTGCCGCCCCAGATGAATCCGTGTCTTTCAAAAATCTCTACAATTTCCATAGGTATTTTATTCACGTACTTCATGCTCTTATTCCACTGCCAGTAATCGGAATATTTCGTATTAATATCTATCGCAACTCCGTAGCTGTGCATGCTCATTCTGTTTGTGCCTGCAATTGGTCTCCAGTTAAAAGTCCCAGCCGTTGTAGTAACATATTTTTTAAGGTTTTCGGGAAGATTATCAAGCTCGTCTGAAACTTCTTTTAAACGTTTATCTACACCGTTAACTTTTGTAATCATTACGGTAGCGTTTGTGGATTTTGGCATCCAACTTATTCCTACTAAATTGCTTTCAACCTGCTGTGCAGAGTTGCCGTACATCATACCAAAAAATTCTTCATTTCTTATTCTGCCGGGCTCAAAATTTTTAGGCGGAGGTGAGTTCCAGTCGCTGCCAACGGTATAATCCATTGACATCATATCTTCTAAATCAGGGTCATCTATCATAGAATCATAATCTTTTTTCACGCCATCATCATAGGGCATTTGGGTGCCGTCTTTAAAATAAACGGTGTTGTTTGCCGCCGAGTCTATAAAATTCGGATAAGCTTTGTATAGCTTATTCATCTTGTTTAAATTTTGCGAGAAGGCAATACAAGGGAACAACAAAAATAAAAATATAATCTTTTTCATATTTGAATATTAGTAGAGACACAACATTTTGTATCTCAGTAAAGTAAACGCAAAATATTGCGTCTCTACGAAATAAAAATTAACAAAATAAAAACACCTTCATCAAAAGAGTTAATGTAAAACCATCCTGAATTTCTCCATCTAAAATCATTTTCTTAATTTCATTTTTGGAAAACCATTTTGCATCGAGAATTTCATTCTTATCAAAATCTTTTGAAACCTGCTTTACATTCTTTGCATGATAACAATAAAAAATCTGATTGCTGGAACCTATCGAAGGATAATAACTCCCTATGTACTTCAAATTGTTTTCATCAACAACAGAACCCGCTTCTTCTTTCAATTCTTCTATGATACAATCTCTATGATTCTGCTCGGGAGGAACAGTGCCTGCCGGGACTTCCCACGCAGTTGTATCGCTTATGAATCTGTAACTTTTTACTAAAATAATTTCACCGTTCTCATTTTCTGCAACAACTCCCACTCCGCCTCTATGATAATTCAGAGCTTCGAACTCAATTTGTTTCCCAGTAGGCTGAATGATTTTCTCTATTTTTAAGTCTATCCAGTTTCCTTTGAATCCATATTTTGAATCAATTACATCCCAAAATTTTTTATTACTATTATCTTTGGTATTTTCAGCCATAAAAATAAAAAGGGTGCATAAGTATCTTATACACCCATATAAATAATATAAAGAATTTAATTAGTCTTTTTTATCTGTACAATCTTTTTTGATTTTAGACTTATCGCAGCATGATTCATCTTTTTTCTCTGAGCCTGACTTACCTTCGCTTTTAGATAATTTTATTCCTGCAGCTTCAATTACAAAAGTTTTTTGTGGTCCTTTAATATCTTCAGATTTTATCTTTGTATTTTTCGATTCATCGTTCATGTGTCTTGCTTGTTCTTCGCTTATTTCTTTTATTTTAAAAACACCATTTACTTCCGCAGAGTTATCAAAGCAATCTTTCGGAACTACGAATACATGAAGCGTTTTTACTAATACTTCCTTACCTCCATCGCCCAGAACTAACCAGCATCCCTCTGCCTGGCAGACATCATTAACATTTCCTTTTATAACTATTTCCTGCCCATTATATTTTTCAGGGGCTGCCATTAAATCAGAAAACATCACAACAGGCATAGTTGCTTTTGCTTCTGTTCCATAAAGAGTGCCCCCGCTTTTTGAATCTGTGGCATCTAGTACTGCATTTTCCATTATAGCTGTTTCAGGAGCGCTAACGTTCTCCGGGACAACAACTTTTTCTGGAGTAACAACTTTTTCCTGAGAGTAAGAAAAAGATGAAGCTAATAGTACTACAAAAATAGCTCA
>JBBRQV010000204.1:0-5005 GCA_038225955.1 Ignavibacteria bacterium
GGACCGGATAGCTGTCTTGCAATATGGGGAGGACTAAATGGAAATAATATGTATGCTTCTGTTGGATGCACCGGGGCTTTTATTGGAGTTAATAATGAAGGTAGTTTCATTCCGGATAAATTTATATTAAGTCAGAATTACCCGAATCCTTTTAATCCGGCAACAAAGATAAATTATAATTTAAAAAAAGACGGATTTGTAAATCTTGTGGTTTATGATAATCTTGGGAAGGAAATAAGAACACTTGTAAATAAAAATCAGAGTTCTGGGAATCACGAAGTTGAGTTTAATTTCGATGGACTCGAAAGCGGAGTTTATTATTACAGAATAAACGTAGAAGGATATAGTGAAACAAAAAAGATGATTATGATGAAGTAAATCCTGTTTTCTTAATGCAATTTTATACGCCGATGTTGGTAAGAATGATCAACATCGGCGATTTAAAAATTATTTTAAAAGTATCATCTTTTTTGTATCCATCAAAACGCCATCGGCAAATAAACTGTAGTAATAAATTCCGGATGAAAGTCCCTCGCCTGAGAAACTTGTTTCATAAGTCCCTGCCTGCTGATATCCATTCTCTAAAATTTTTATTATTCTACCATTTGCATCGTAAATATTCAAACTGATAACTCCGCCAACTGATAACTTGTAATTAATAATTGTATTTGGATTGAAAGGATTTGGGTAATTTTGTTTAAGCGCATAATCGGAGGGAATTTGACCGCTTAAATTAATGATTCCGATAGGTTCGCCTCCACATCCTGCCGCAGAAAGCAAATTTACTGGTCCTGACTGAGTATAAAATACAAGGCAGCTGTCATTGGGGCCATAACTGAACAGTGCCTTTGGACCTGTTTCTTTACCAAGTGAATTATAATAATTCATTTTGGGAACGTTAGACTGAATTCCCAAACTGTTAAGCGAAATATTCCTGAGACTATCTACAGATGCGGAAGTAATAAAAGATAAATAATGGGTGCTTCCGTTCCGAACGCCAATTATATCCGGAGGAAAATTTGGATTTACACTGCTTCCAAGAAGCTGGCTTTCTGTATATGATGAGTTAAAATTTCCAAAGTTTATTGAGCTGAAATACTTTACGTTCCAGTTGCCTCCGCTGTATTGCCTGAACGTACAGATAATGCTGCCGTTATCATTCCCATTGGAAGAAAGCCTTGCATGTGACTTATAATCATTTGTCTGCAAACCTGAAACCTGACCTGCTCCTGCGTTTGGCGCATTACCTAGTCTATCGCACTTTGCAAAATAAATTTTACTGCTATCCTTTGCGCCGCTGAATGATAATATCAGAGAGTCCTGCCCGCCGTTATTAAAATATGCAATATCTGTGTAAACTGTTTTTCTTTGGCTGGCAGGACTTGTGTCCGTCCAGTAAAACGAACTCGGTGTATATTGAAAATTAGGAACAGCCAGTGAATAAGGAGTTGTATATCTTGCTAAACGCTGCCCATACACCCTATTACCGTTACCGTCGAGTGTATCAAATGAGCAGGCAAGAAAAACATTAGGCGTTGCGGGGTAACGCGCATTATCTGAAGTAATATGTATATCATAATAATTTTTAGAAGCATCAGCTCCGGGCCATATCATTTCATTAAAGAAAACGCCGTTAATGCTTGGAACCTGTAGTATAAATCCCCCGGTCTTCAAGGGACCGGATGCCCCTCCCTGTCTGTATCCGAAAACAACCCATAGGTATTTTTGCCCTGAAGTGTTTTCTAAAAGCTCCATATCAATATCGTTATAGTTGACCTTATCATCGGGCCTTATATTTCCTCCTGTAAAGTACTGCCATGTTTGCCCGTTTGTAGTTGAATTATAAACTTTAAAAGTATCAGGGAAATTAACGCTGGATGAATAAACAACAATCGCCCAAATCCTGCCTGCAGTCGTTCCGCGCTGCTCAATTGCAGCCGCTATTCCTCTTACATCTGCATTGGATGTAAATAATCTTGAATTTGTAATATTGTCTTGTCCGGGAGGATTTGACCGCAAATCAAAGCTTCCGGTTTTTTGTATGTAAGTATTGGAAAATGAAAGTTGTGAAAAGAATAGTGATAGAAAAAATATTAGAAATAGTCTAAAGTGAAAATGTAAAGATTTGGTTTTCATTAATTGCTCCTTTTTAAATTAAAGAGGGCGCACCCGGCAAGGTGGATTGTTATTAAAATAAATGGAATAAAGTTATCCGATTAATCGTTTTGGTGAGAGAATTCCGTTAAGAAATTTACTAAGGGAGAGATTTGTGTATCTGAAGACAAAATTATAAAATAAAAATCAAAGTTCCAATTGCAAAAAGCATAAGCGCTTATGTATTATTCCTTGCAATAAAAAAGCCTGCACTATTTAAAGAGCAGGCTTATAATAAACATATGCTTTAAAGTCTAAAGTTTATTTCAGCAGTATCATTTTCTTTGTATCCATTAAAACTCCATCTGCAAATAAGCTGTAATAGTAAATTCCGGAGGAAAGTCCTTCAGCGGAGAAATTTGTTGAATAGTTCCCTGCCTGCTTATATCCGCTCTCCAAAATTTTTACAAGTTTTCCACTCGTATCATAAACATTTAATGAGATAAAACTTGCCGCTTGAAGCTTCAAACTAATAATTGTATTCGGATTGAAAGGGTTTGGGTAGTTTTGAGAAAGAATGAAATTTTTGGCAACTCCTATTTGATTTGAATTAACACCTGTCGTTTGATTAATTCTAATTGTCATATAATCATATGAAGTTCCTGCGGCTTGACTTTCACCGGTTACAAATACATTTCCTTGCATATCAACATCTATTGCTGTAGAATAATTAGCTCGAATTCCTGTTTCAGGGTAGAAAACATTCCAGACTAAATTTCCGCTATTGGTATATTTTATAATCTGATAGCCGGAATACCCCTGACTATTATTTAAATTGCATGCCATATACACATTACCTGATGTATCAAGTGTTAAAGAATTATCCGGAGGAAAACCTACTCCAGTAGTAGTTTGATACCATATTAAATTTCCTGTACTGCTGTACTTCATTGTTGCATAATTAGTTACCCCTGTAATACCACAGATATAAATATTCCCAGCCTTATCTATTTTCATATCGGCGCTGCCCGAGCCTCCTGCAGGGTATCTTTGCTGCCACATTACACTTCCTGATGAATCATATTTTATAGTATAAAAATTATCACCTGATGAACCTTCGCTTGTACCAGCAACGATAATATTATCTAAAGAATCCAGCGCAACAGCAATGGGATCATCATAAGCTTCACTGACCGTACCATTGACAGTACGGTACCATATTATATTTCCGTTTTCATCAAATTTAGTTGTAATATAATCATAAGAGCTGCCTGTATAATATTGCCCTGTACAAATTATATTATTTTTTTTATCGATAACTATTCCTCTTACATCAGTATATCCTACAGGCTGAGGGTATATTTTTCTCCACAAACTGTCACCGCTCCTGTTGCACTTCAGAAGCACAAGCCCCGCAGCAATACGCTGGTCTTTTCCCGCATAAACAATATTGTTAGTTTTATCAAAGGACATTTTGTTAGTTGAGCAGCCATAATACCGGGAATACAATAAATCACCTTGATGTGTGTATTTCAATATATATCTTCCTGAAATATATAGATTGTTTGAATCATCAAATAACAACTGAGAGCCGGACGTATTTCCGGTATCAGGAGCAAAAAAATTTCTTGACCATACAGAATCACCATTATAATTATATTTTATAGTCGCGCAATAGGCTGTGTGTAATCCATCGAATGTACCTGTAACGTAAATGTTACCTAAGTTATCAGATTTCACTAATAAAGGTACATCCCAACCTGTACTTCCAAATCTTTTTACCCACTGAACTTGCGGCTGTGAGGCCGCAAATTCATGAGTAAATAAAATTAAAACTATTAATATTAATTTTTTCATTAATTGAGTTTTATCAAACTTAACTTAATTTTACTATTTTTGCTACCGATGGAATTCTGACCTGATTATATGGGTCTGGATTAAAGGGGCCTGTGCGTAAAACAAATAACATATAAAGTCCTGCAGGCGCCATATAGCTATCAGCCGGTGCAATAATACTCAAAATGTTAACCGGCTCTTTCCCATCTTGAGTGTACTGAAGTTCTAAAGCTCTTTGATCTTGGTCAAAAGCATGTGTAGGGCATCCAAATCTAATTAACATAACACTATCTATACTATTAATATCAGTTTCAATGTCAAATGATTCATTGAAAGATATTTCTGTAATTGTATTAAGGATTTGGGGACGAGGATATTCAACTGCATCATGCTGCAGATATCCCGGCGAAAAAATTTCAAAATTTCGCTGATTCCCATTTGCAAACTCACCTAAGGTTTCACCTCCTGAAACTAAAACTGTTGCATCGGGAGTGAGTATAGCAGTAGAATGGTACATTCTTTGGTAAGTCATTGCTTTTAACATTGTTGAGCTTCCTGCTCCTGCATTAGCATAAGGGTCATACATTTCAGGTATTGTGACGGCATTTTGTCTTCCATCCATTCCCTGACACCCGCCTACTACTAAAATACGCTTATCGGGTAGAATAACACTATTGGCATTAAATCTTGGAATATTTAAACTTGCTTTCGCCTCCCATTGAGGTGAGGCATCGGCAAGATTAATAGTTTCAACAGTTTCAAGGGAGTCCATTCCATCATGTCCTCCCAGAAGTAGAACTTTCATCGTGTTTGAGTCAATTGAATCGGGACGCTCCAATGTTAGTAAAACAGAATTGCAATGTTCTCTTACGGTATCTCTTTCAACTACTTCGTTAAAAAACTGGTCATCAGGACCGCCATTTCCATCAACATTTAATCTCCATGTTTTTTTCATAGGCATGGTATAAAACACTTCTCCTTTTTTAACATGAATGTCACGATTATTGAAAGGAAGCATGTGCGCGCCGGGATAAAGCTCGGAAAAAGGTAATTGAACTTCAGCACCAGCTGTATA
>JBBRQV010000205.1:0-4931 GCA_038225955.1 Ignavibacteria bacterium
GAAAGAGATGATAATTGTCGTTCGAGTGGAACATTTGCTGCGGGACTTAGTGCTCTTAAAATGAATATTCCGGTTTTTGTGCTTAATCCTGAAATATTTAAAAGTAAACCTTTAGGAAATTCTGAATTAATAAATAGAGGTGGAATAAAAGTTTCATCTTTAACGGAATTACTCGAAAAAGTCAGTTTTCTTAAAGAAGCCGTGAGTTGCGAAAGTAGTAATGTTGCAGAAGAAGATACAAAGTACGAAAATGATAAAATGAAAAGAAAGAAAACTAAAAAACAAAAGTCTAAAGAATTACAATACGAAATTCAATTTTAGATGCCTCGTGAAAGCGAGGCATTTTTTCGTAGTGTCATAATTTCAATATATTCTCGTTCCGATGCTCCAAGCTTCGGAAGGTAAAAAAGCCTATGCAACTTAAACCGCCCCCTCAGTCCACCTCCTTAGTAAGCTATCGTTTATCAAGTCCCGCTTTAGCGGGAGAGGGGGAAGTAAAACTACAAATTAGGACACTACTCATTTTTTACCCTACCCTTAGTCATTACTGCTATATAGCAGTTTTTGCTTAGATTTAAATTATTCAAAAAACCATTTTATACACATAATATTAATTATTAGAAAATTTATTTTCATTGTTTTTTTTGAGTCGAATTATTAAAATTCGCATTATTATTCTTATCAGCAAACAAAACCCCAACACATGAAAAATTTCCTGCTGAAGTTTTCTCTTTTCATTATCTGTATTTTTATTTCACACTCACTTTTAGCGCAAACGGCTAATACCAATATGTGGGTTACTAACTCTAATGTAATTACCATTGCCATAGACGGCAGCTTTAGCTACATCGGCGGCGGCTTTACCTATGTAGGTCCTTATACCGGAGGCGGCGTAAAGCTGACCACTACTAATTCTAATTATAATTCGGCTTTCCCAAAAGTAAACGGAACAGTAATGGCATGCGCTCCCGATGGCTCAGGCGGATGGTATATTGGCGGAGCTTTTACTAATGTTGGTTCGCAGCCCAGAAATAATATTGCAAGAATAAATTCAGACGGCACTGTAAATGCTTGGGATGCCAATGCAAATGGCGGTGTATTAACAATCACTGTAAGCGGAGCTGATGTATACGTAGGAGGGAGTTTTTCCACAATTGGCGGGCAGACAAGGAACAGAATAGCAAAGCTGAACATTACGGACGGTAGTGCCGATGCAACATGGGATCCTAATGCAGGCGGCAGTGTAAACACAATTGCCATAAGCGGAGCTGATATATATGCAGGAGGAAGTTTTAATACAATCGGCGGGCAAACAAGAAATTTTATAGCAAAACTAAATAATACAACAGGTACAGCTGATGCAACATGGGATGCAAATGCAGGCGGCAGTGTAAACACAATTGCCATAAGCGGAACTGATATATATGCGGGAGGAACTTTTAACTCAATCGGCGGGCAGGCAAGAGACTTTATCGCAAAACTAAATAATATAACCGGCGCGGCAGATGGAACATGGACCCCGAATCCAAACGCCCCGGTTAATGCAATTACTATAAGCGGAACTGATGTTTATGTAGGCGGACAATTTGCCACAATCGGCGGGCAAACAAGAAATTTTATCGCAAAACTAAATAATACAACAGGTACAGCTGATGCAACGTGGGACGCAAATGCAAGCAACACGGTTTTTACAATCGCCATTAGCGGAACTGATATATATGCCGGGGGTGGTTTTGCTACAATCGGCGGGCTGGAAAGGAACAGAATAGCAAAATTAAACAATACGGACGGTAGTGCCGATGCAGCATGGAATCCGAATGCAGGCAACGGTGTAAATGCAATTGCAATAAGCGGAACTGATTTATATGCGGGAGGAACTTTTAACTCAATCGGCGGGCTGGCAAGAAGCAGAATAGCAAAGCTGAACAATATAACAGGCGAAGCCGACGCAACATGGAGTGCAAATACAGACGGCATTGTAAACACAATTGCCATAAGCGGAACTGATATCTATGCAGCAGGAAGTTTTACCACAATTGGCGGACAGCCAAGGAACTATATAGCTAAGCTAAACAATACAGACGGCAATGTCGATGCGACCTGGAATCCGAATGCAAGCACCTCTATCAACACATTTGCCATAAGCGGAGCTGATATTTATGCGGGTGGAAATTTTACCACAATTGGGGGACAGACGAGGAGCAGAATTGCAAAACTGAATAATACGACCGGCGCTGCAGATGCAACATGGAATCCGAATGCAAGCACCGCTGTCAACACAATTGCCATAAGCGGAGCTGATATTTATGCGGGTGGAAATTTTAACACAATCGGGGGACAGACGAGGAACAGAATTGCAAAACTGAATAATACGACCGGCGCTGCAGATGCAACATGGAATGCTAATGCAAACAGCACTGTAAATACAATTGCAATAAGCGGAGCTGATATTTATGCGGGTGGAAATTTTACCACAATCGGGGGACAGACAAGGAATAGAATAGCAAAGCTGAATAATACAAGCGGCGCAGCCGATATAGTATGGGATGCAAATGCAAACGGCACTTTATTTACAATCGCTGTAAGCGGAACTGATATTTATGCAGGAGGAAATTTTCTCACAATCGGGGGTCAGGCAAGGAACAGAATAGCAAAGCTGAATAATACAACCGGCGCAGCCGATGCAACGTGGGACGCAAATTCAAGCAACACTGTACGCACAATTACCATAAACGGAGCTGATTTATATGTGGGAGGAAATTTTACATCCATCGGAGTAAATACTCAAAGTTTTTTTGCGCAATTTATAGATGGGCTGGTTCCGGTCGAGCTATCTTCATTTACATCATCTGTAAATCTGAACAATGTAAAACTTAACTGGAGCACAGTTATGGAAGAGAATAATTCGGGATTTGACATAGAAAGAAAAAATACAAATGGTGAATGGACTAAAATCGGAAATGTTGCGGGACATGGAACAGCAAATACAGTAAACAATTATTCATACAGCGATAGAAACGTTTTAACAGGAAAATATAATTACAGACTGAAGCAGATAGATTACAACGGCAACTATGAATATTTTAATTTATCGAATGAAGTTATAGTAGGAACACCGAAAAATTTTGCATTAAGCCAGAACTATCCGAATCCGTTCAATCCATCTACAATTATCAATTATCAATTAGCAATTAACAACTTTGTTAGTTTGAAAATATATGATGTAAGCGGAAGGGAAGTTATGCAGCTTGTGAATGAAGTAAAAGAAGCGGGATATTATTCTGTAAACTTTAACGCATCAATGCTTTCCAGCGGAACATATTTTTACAGAGTGCAGGCAGGTGATTTTGTAAGCACGAAGAAAATGATACTGGTGAAATAAGAGTGCTTCAATCACTGATTACATTGATTAAAAATGATTTTAATGATTTAGTTTTTTGTTATATTCATTTATCATTTTTAATCAGAATAAATCAGCGCAATTAATATAATGTGAGATTCAAATTTAATGCCTCGTTCAACGGGGCATTTTTGTTTTGGGGAAACCAGGTTCTCTTTAGCACAAGAAAATATTATTGATAAGTATTATATTATACTATGGATAAAAATTATTATCTGCGCGAATTTAAAAATATTGCCTCTAAACTTGATGAGAAGATTTTGAGCGAAAGCAAAATTGAAATAAAAGTAGGGGAGTGGATAGATTCTGTTGTAATTAAGCTTCAAAAAAAATTATGGAGTAACCCGCAGGATGATTTAATTCCTTCAGAGGCATCAATTTTCTTTTCAATCTGGGTAAATGAGAAATCAATAAAGGAAAGTAAAATTTTTTATAATATTCACGCATTAAAATTAAGACAGCTGAAGGGCTATACAATTCAAAGCAGGGAGTTTGCAGAATCATTCAGAAATAAGTTTAATAAATTCGAGGCTTCTTGGCCTAATGTAAGTGTAAACTACGGACCTCAGACATTAATGCAGGGATGGGAAAAGGTAGAGTTTAAAAATTTGGAAAAAACTGTTCTGAAACTTGCAGAACAATTTTTTAAAATCCATTTTCTTATTGATGACCTTCTTTCTGAAAGAAAATAGTTAGTATAAATAAAATACTATGAGAAAATTAAGTGCAGCAATAAATATGACACTTGACGGATTTTGCGACCATACAGCAGGAATTCCGGATGAAGAAATGCATCAACATTATGCTGACCTTTTGAGTAACGCAGGTGCTATTTTATATGGAAGGATAACATATCAGCTAATGGAATATTGGCGTCCGTTTGTGAAAAATCCGACAGGTACCAAAGAAATGGACGAATTTGCTGTGGCAATCGACAAGATTCCCAAAATTGTTTTTTCCCATACGCTGAAAAATGTAGAATGGGAAAGCGCAAAGCTGGCAAATCGAGACATTGAAGAAGAAGTTCTAGAGCTTAAGCAGCAATCGGGGAAAGACATTTTGGTTGGCAGTCCGGGTTTAATTGTAAGCTTAACGAAACTTAATTTAATAGACGAATACCAACTTTGCGTTCATCCTGTTATATTAGGAAGCGGTTTGCCTTTGTTTAAAAACATAAATGAAAAAATTATTCTTAAACTGGTAAATACAAAAACCTTTGGTACCGGTGCGATAATTCTCTACTATGAACCGACAAAAAAATGACTGATTATATGTGGACAACATGAAATTTTGCAGCAACTTATGAACATGTAAACAACTTTCGGATAATCCTATTTGCCATTCCGGACACCAAAATACTCACCAAAATACTCACCATAATACTAATATAAATTTGAAAATTAAATTACAGCACTTATGACTTTTACAAAGCTGGTTCCAAATGTATTTTACATTGATATCAAAGATGCATTAAAAATATTTGTAGATTGCCTTGAATTCAAAATTGAGCATGATGAATTAAAATCCAAGA
>JBBRQV010000206.1:0-4910 GCA_038225955.1 Ignavibacteria bacterium
CTTTTAATTACCTTTGTTTGCACATGTAATTTGCTTTGGTACTTTCTTGGTCATAAACCTTTGCATTGGGATTCCGCCGATCACCTTTCTTACAGCCTCCAAACATATAAAACTTTTAGCAGCGGTACCTCGTGGTTTCATTCGCTCTTAGATGTTTCATGGTACTACCCGCCTTTTGTCTACTGGACTTCAATTCCTTTTCAAATGATATTCGGTAGAAATGAGTTTGCAGGATTTATGCAAATTACTTTCTTTCTGATTGTTTTAACCGTTTCAGTTTTTCATATAGGAAAAAAATTATATAATGAAGAGTCAGGTTTATTTGCGGCGTTTTGTATAAGTATGTTTCCGATTGTAAGCGAGTACGGAAGAGACTACATGCTCGACCTCCCCTTAGCAGCTATGATTGCAGTTGCAGTTTTATCTCTGATAAAGACAACCAATTTTTCCCGTACGATAAGGAGTATAAATCTTGGTTTTGTTTTAGGACTAGGAATGCTGACTAAGTGGACGTTCATTTTATTTATAATCACTCCGTTTGTTTATTATATTTTTGAGGGATTTAAATACGGTCCAAAAAAATCCAAAGTGATAATTAATTTAATTCTTACAATTCTCGCTGCATTAATCGTATGCTTGCCGTGGTACCTGCGAAATATTGTTTCCATTTTATCCAACAGACTTAATGAATTACAACGCGGAGATTTATCTTTTTTAGAAAATTTATTTTATTATTTAAAAATAATTCCTTCGCAGATTTCTATAGTTGTAGTGACTTTAATTTTGATAGGCGCCATACTTTTCTCTGCACGAAGTCATTTTTTGTATAAGAGAATGCCTTTGTATTGGTTGATAGGTAGCTATGCATTAATTACTTTAATTAGCTTTAAGCTTCCACGATTTTCAATATCGCTATTAATTCCCATAAGTATTTTGTTTTCAGGAATAGTTTTCTTTGGAGAGTACGAAGGATGCAAAAGAAATTTATTTGTGAAAATCTTTATCAGCGCAACAGTAATAAATTTTTTGTTGTTCTCTTTTTCTCCTTATAGATTAAATTTTGAGATTCCGATAATTAATACTCCCGTTTTAGCAAATAACTCTCCGGATAAAACAAACTGGAAAAATGCTGACGTAATTAAAACCATTAACGAGGACAGAATAAAAGATAAAAAAGCTAAAGTAAACTTACGAGTTTTTTCTCGTGAAGAAAATTTTAATTCATCAACACTTCAATATTATACAAACTCCTACAATGCCTCCGTAAATATACTGGGTTCAGAAGGTTATCCTTTCTTTACAGATTACGTTGTTATTCTAAACGACAGCAGTGATAAAAAATCGATTAAAGACTCCATCGGGTTTTTAAAAACATTTAAAGAGTTACAAAAATTTGAAATCACCGAAAACCTGCACGGCGCAATTTACAAAGTAAATCAGGATGCAAATTTTGATTTGTATGCGGATTCTTTAAAATTAGCTCTATCAAAATCGTTAGAAGAATTTCTTGTAAAAATATTTAAGCCTAACAGTAATCCTCAACTTGAAATTAATTTCGGAGATTCAGTGTCCGTTTTCAGAGGGAAAATCAAATCGGTTAAGTTTAATTCGGAAAGTGCTCAGTTAAACAAAATGATTTTCAGAGGACTGCAATACATTCCGGGCAATACCGATACAACAGGGTTGCCTGTTAAAAATTTTACTGCAGAGTTGAAAGATTTAGAGTTCAATATAAACGCGTTAATAAATTCAGACCGGTTGGAAATTCTTTCGTTAAGGGAATTTAGAATTAATTCGCTGGAGTTAAGTGCTGATGATTTAAAATCGTATATTGAAAAAAGCAGCAGGGATAAAGCAACCGTGCAGAATGTATCACTCGATAATAATGTTGTAAATATATTCGGAAGATACAACCAAAGTTATAGTTTTGACTTATCACTTATGATATCACAAACACCATATACGAATCTAAAATTTGAGATCGTAAGATTTACTTTATCCGGTTTTAATGTTCCGGCATCATTTGCGAATTATATGGTTGAAAAATACAATCCGTTAATCAAAGGTGTTGAGGCAATAGGAGAATTTCACTTAGGAAAGTTTACAACTGCAGATGGGAAAATAAAAATAAATTAAAATTTTTTGTTTTTATTTTTTCTTTAGAATTAATTTATCTACCGTAAGGAAAAGAGTAGCTACTACTATAACAGAAAGTATAAGAACCATTGAACCTGGGCCGTTCAAACCAACAAGGTTTAAAACTTTTATACTGAATACTTCAAAGAAGGAAGATGTTCTTTCAGCCATCTCTACTGAATTTTCATTTACAGAAGGATGGCTATAAACTGCATATAAAATAAATGCAACAATAGCCGCAAAAGCTCCGGTAATACTAAATATAATTTTCTTTGCAAATTTAGCAGTCTTCACATCTTCTCTTGCATATTCTTCCTCTAAAGAAATTTTCAGCATAAGATTTTTTGCAAAATCATTATGGGGCTTCTTCAGTAAAGAATCCCTCAAGGAGCTTTCAAGTAAACCATCTAATTTGTTATTAATATCGTGTTCCATCTTATTCAAAATATAAAATTTTTTACAAATAAAAACCTCTATGCGAGGTAACCGACAAGTTCTTCTTCCCGGTAATGCTTTAATATTAGTTTTTTTAATGCCTCTTTTGCGCGGAAAATTCTGTTTTTTACTGTTCCCATAGGCAGACTGAGTGTTTTACTTATTTCATCGTGGCTCATATCATTAATAAAAAACATATTGAGTATTATTGAGTACTGCTGTGGAATTGTATCTATGAATAAATTAATTATGTTCTGTATTTCGTTAGCTGTTAATTGCTTTGAAGTATCAGTTCCCATTCCTTCTTCGTAAAGCGTCTTATCAATTTTAGTTTCGTATACTGCATTCAGCTCATCACCGTCTCTGAAATTATCATCGGTAACATCAATTGATATTAAACTTAACTTCTTCGACTTTGTTTTTTTATAGTGATCAATTGCCGTATTGTAAACTATGCTGTAAAAATATGTTGAGAATTTAGAACGCTCTTCAAATTGATTCTGCTGAATTGATTTAAAGAGTTTTATAAAGGCATCCTGCAGGCAATCCTCGGCATCATCTTCATTCTTAAGGATTTTTATCGCTAATGAAAATGCTTTATCTTTATATCTGCTTACTAATTCTGCAAAGGAATTGGAATTTCCGTTTTGAATATTTCTTATAATATCTAAATCGGAGTCCATCGAAAAGTTAATTGAGAGGTTATCTTGTTTTCCTTTAGCCTCCGAAAAACTCAGTGGAATGGCTAAGTTCAGCAAACTGGAAAATTTCAGCTCTGATACCAGAGCTAAAACTTTCGAGTTGAAAACTAAATTACCTAAATTATTTTGCAAAGTAAACATTTATAAGGTCAGTTATGATTATATGTCTGTATTATCTTTAGTTCCTGTCAATCTTATAGAGCCATTTGTTGCTTCAAGTGTAATTTCAGCATCACCGTTACCCAAAATTCCCTGTAAAAACTTTCTGTCTTTTTTATCACTTTGATTCTTAATGTCCAGATTTTCAAGTTTCACTGAGCCGTTTACTACATCAGCTTTTATTTTGGCAGATACTTTCGGTCCAAGGTTAAATCTTATATTTCCGTTAACTGTTTCTGCACGAATTCCTTTTGTTGAATCAATATTGCCTTTTATAAGGCCGTTTGTTGTTTCAAGCTGTAGTTTTCCGCTTAGATTATCTATTCTTATTGTTCCATTAACTGTTTCTGCTACCACATCATTAGTAAGATCATGCAATTCAACTGAGCCGTTTGTATTGTCAACGTTCACTAAAATGTTTTCAGGAACATAGATTTCATAATCAACAGTATTACTTTCATGTCCGCCAAATTGTATAAATGATTTTTCATTTTCAAAATCAGTATCAATCTTTACGTCACTTCCTGAACTGTCAATGTTTAAAGTTATTTCAGTCATTGGTCCCGCAACATCTCTCTTTTTTACATGAGCAGTTTTCTCATACTTTACTAAGATTGAAGATTGGTCAGTTGTTTTTACTACTTTAATCTTTCCGTTAACATTGTTCAGAGAAAATCTTTTCTTTCCTGCTGCGTTGATTTTATACTCACCCTTTTCAACCTTCGCGTATCTCGCTGTGAATAATGAGCACGATGAGAAAACCATCGTGCTTACAATCAACAGAGCAATGTATATTATAGACTTTTGCATAATTTTAATTTAAAATTTTATTGTTCTGATTAATCAAGAAGGATTTTTATCGCCGATTTTATTCTTTACAAGTACATAGTAAAGTATAAATCCTGCTCCTGCAAAAACGAAAACCAATCCTGTTGTCATACCGTCGCTCATATTGAATTTATCTTCAAACAAATTTGCTATAAAAATTCCCATTCCTAAAAATGTTATTAGTATTCCCCACTTCAAAGCGCTAAAGGCGTTTCTTGGTCTGCTGGTATTTGATGCAGATGCGAAGTAGCTTTTAACTTCTTCAGGCGCCAAGCCTTTTTCAATCAGTCTCATTCTTTCTCTGTGTCTTGTGTAAAGCCACCAGAAAATTATTACTCCGGGAATCCCAAATGAAAATATTATTCCGAAAAGTGGTATAAGTGCTTCAGGACCGCTCATATTATTTACTCCTTATAGTTTAAAATTGCTGTTAAAATTATTTTTTAATTGTTTCTTTCTTACTAAGACTTTCAGATGCATCTAAAGGTTTCAATTTAACTTAAATGACATCACTTTCTTATCCCTCTATAAAAAAGGATTCCGAACGTTAAAACTAATAATATTATTTCTATTGGTGTCATTATGCCTATTATGACGGCAGGGAAGGCGGGAAGGTTTCAGAATTCACTTCAAAATGAGCATAAAAAAACC
>JBBRQV010000207.1:0-4745 GCA_038225955.1 Ignavibacteria bacterium
AATGAACCCATCTCCAGTTTTCGGGAATTCAAAGTAAGATCTGACATATTAATTATTCTCGTAACGCCAACTTTATAACTACCTATTGTCGGGTGATGTCCGTCCTGCCCGGATTGCGTTTCGCATGCAATGTATGCATAGTTACCATCGGATGAAAAATCTACTCCGTGCGGTTGAACTCCAACACCTGTAATAGTTTTTATAGGAATATTTGTATTTGCATTTATAACTGTAACAGAGCTATCATTTCTGTTACAAACAAAAATATATTGTTTATCACGGGAGTATTTCAAAATTAAAGGATTATCCCCTACCTGTATTGTAGGAGAAGTAATTGAAGGAAGCAAAGTAGCTGCATCATACACGCGAACAAAATCTTTTCCTGTATTTCCTGCAATACCTACACAAGTTACATATAAAATCGAATCATTTGGTGAAAGAATGCATTGATATGGTCTGTACTTACCTGTACCGTTACCGGATGGAGGAACATCTGAAGCTACCGGAGCGGCAATTTCAACATCCATGGTACTTGTATTAATCTTAAAAATATATTCACCAAGCTGGCTTGCCACATAAATATATTGACCACTCTTGCTGATTGCCATTCCATGCGGCGCTGACATTTGTGGAGCTGTCGCAGTATCAACTATACTCATTCCACCCGCAGTGCTTATTTTTAAAGTTCTCTTTACTGAGCCCGATGCTTCGAAGTTAGTAACGTAAATAAAATTATTATCCGGTGAAACAACAATGTGCGCCGGATTTACACCTGCTGCTATTCTGCCGACCTGCACATAAGTCTGCACGTCATATTTTTCAACATATCCTTCCTGAATTAAGCTGACATAAAAATATTTATTCTGCGGGTCAACTATTATATAGTGAGGAGAGTCCAAACTCACTCTTCCGCCTACAGGAATCATTCTTGTAACAAGATTTGTTTCAGTGTTTACAACTGAAACTAAATCAGTTGCCTGATTTGTAACAAATGCTTTTTTTGTAAAATCCTGATTTGCAACCTGTCCATCTTTATTTTTTGCGCCGTTATTTATCCAGTTCATTATCTGTGCAACTTTGTCAGCCGGCATTTTGTGAAGGTCAGGTAAAATTGTAGAGACAGGAGATAAATTAGTATCGCTGTTAATTACAGATGTAAGATGCGACCAGAATGCATTGTAAGGAATTATCATTGTTCCGTTATTTGTACCTGACATTGCTGTTGACCAGTCCTGCAAATCCAATCCCCCTGCTTTCGATTGTGTATTGTGGCAGGAAGAGTTAGTGCAGGTATTACTTGTAGAATTATACGTTGTAGAAAAGAGTGTTGCAATGCTATCAGGAAACGGAGTCCCTGTTGTCGGAGTGCTTGTAACAAAATCCTGTTTGCAGGAATACAAAAAAACTGCCGATGAAATAGAAATGGAAATTAAAAAAAGTACGGTAAAATATTTAATGTAGTTTTTATTGGTGAATTTCATTTAATTAGTTTTAATTCAGGTTCAAAATTTTTTATATCTTCTATAAAATTGTCAGCCAGACTTTCAGGGATATTATTTGTGGGGGAGAGATTTACAAGTATTCCTTTTGCTTCGCAAATAATTGTATTCGTTTTATCGTTCTCAATTATCTGGTCAAAACAAAAACTCGAATTTTTTATCCATTCAATTCGTGTGTGCACATTTAATAAATCATCTAAGAATCCAAATCCTTTATAATTAATTGTATTGTTTACAACTACTACTTTTAATCCGTCGTCAAAAATTCCGGTAGGTAAAATTCTGTATCCTAAGTTTCTTCTGTATTCAATTCTCGCCGCCTCAAGATACTGAAGATAAACTGCATTGTGAACGATGCCCTGTGAATCCACTTCAAAAGTTCTTACCCTTACCTGAATATTGTGTTTATACTTTTCGCTTCCCACTAAATCATTTTAAAAAATTTAATATTCAAAATTAATGTAAATAATAATCACTATTGCAGAAAATGAGGCAAGTCAAAAATAAAAATAATTACCTATTAGTACATATATGTTAAATATTAAGGCTTGAGAAAAAAAATATTTGTAATTTTGAAGAGGTATAAATTCGTATGTCCTTTTAAAAAATCTAAACCAAAATGTGACAATAATGTTACTTAAATGAGACATGACAGGTTTTTAATAGTGCTATAAGTTCCTACTTGGCGTAAGAGTTCAATTCTGAGGCAGAAAAACAAAATCCGTCAAAAATCCATCATTCGTGATGAATTTTCTTACATTCCCAACGAGGACGTTGGGAATGTGTAAGCCCCCTCCTTACTAAGGAGGGGGTTGGGGGAGGTTAAAGTGTTCAATGCATAATCTAATCTAAGAATCCGTCAAAAATCCATCATTCGTGATGAATATTTTGTATTCCTAAAGTTCTCATTACCAAACTCCGTTTGGTAATGCAATATGGCGCGAAACTCCGTTTCGCAAACTATGCAATGCTGAATACAAAATGTGACAATAATGCTACTTTCATAATTCATAATTCATAACTCATAATTTTCAAAATCCATCAAAAATCCGTCACTGGCGAATTATTTTAAAATGAGTACTTACTTTCTACCTTATACTTTCTACTTAATACTAGTGGTACAATTTTCTCTCTCAATTTTGCATCGCCGATTTTTTATATTACCTAAATTTCAATTATGATAAATCAAAAAAGAAATAAAAAGATTAACAGAAATATCGGAATGATTGGCTTCCCGATGGATTTAGGCGCCGATAGGAGAGGAGTAGATATGGGTCCTTCCGCCCTGCGATATGCTAATTTAGAAGAAAAGCTTGAAGATTTGGGATACAAAGTTACAGATTACGGCGATATAGATGTAGAGATTTCCGAGACGCAGAGAATCCGCGACCCGCGATTAAAATACCTTTCTGAAATTGTAAAGACTTCCAAAACCCTTGCGAAAAAGGTAGAGGGAATTATGAATAAAAAATACTTCCCGCTTATACTTGGCGGTGACCATGCAACTGCAATCGGCAGCATTGCCGGAATTGCATCCTACTGCAAAAAGAAAAATAAAACACTCGGAGTTATATGGATTGATGCTCACCCTGACATGAACACTCCTGAAACAACGCCATCCGGAAACATTCACGGAATGCCCTTAGCCTCTGCTTTAGGTCTTGGGGATAAACGGCTAGTAAATATTGGTGGTTTTAAGCCTAAGCTTAAAGTAGAAAATGTTGTAATGATTGGCATCAGAGATGTTGATGCAAAAGAAGCTGAGACTATTAAGAGACTCGGTATGTCCGTTTACACCATGTCAGAGGTTGATAAACAGGGTATCCATAATATTATGATAAAAGTGCTTGAAGATTTTAAAAGCCGTGTTGACCACATTCACATCAGCTTTGATATGGACGGCATCGACCCCGACTACGCTGAAGGCGTGGGCACACCTGTTCCGGGCGGACTCACCTACCGTGAGGCGCAGCTAATTATGGAAGAAATTGCAGCAAGCGGCAGCATGAACTCGCTTGAAGTGCTTGAAGTAAATCCGATTTTAGACCATAAGAATAAAACTGCCGAGCTGGCAACTGAGTTAATTGCATCTGCCTTGGGTAAGAATACGTTGTGGGATTAAGATAGATTAAGGGTAGTGGAAGATGTTGGGATTAATGATACAAATTCCATTTAAGTCAGGTGATGAATATAATTCGCCGACTAGTGTATCGTCATAAAAATAAATGTCACCTTCAACTGAAACAACCACTTTACCACGACCTCTTTGTATGTTAGTGGTTGCATGAACTACCGTATCAATTTTTTGTAAATCAAGTTTGTAAAACGTTCCTTTTTGTATTATCATATTACAATCTGAATAAGGAAGCCTTTTTACAACAATTCTGATTTTTTTAGAATTGTAACGGCAAGTAATAAGGTCGTATTCATTAGTTGCTCGTGTATTAACACTTTCAACGTAACAAAGAGCATTTTCTAAGTATGAACTTGAACTGCATCCTGAAAGCAAAGATAAACTAAATAATATTGCTAAAATTTTAATCATTGCCTCCGCCTTGGGTAAGAATACGTTGTGGGATTAAGGAAGTAAATCGCTTAGACTATAGATATTAACTGAAATAGAAATATTCATTTCCGCAAGTTCTTTTACAATATCAGAATCTATTTCAAAGTATTCACGCCAATATGGATCTTTATAAAATAATATTTGTAAACTTGACTGAGTTGGTTTTTGAGAAATAGATTTAATTATTTCCTTTTTTGGATGAAGAATATTGAAGATATGTTTTATATGTTCTTCAATTGGTTTGTTAAGTCCTATATCAGATTCTAATTGCCAGTTACTTTCTTTTACAATTAGGATTGTCTTTTTACTATTTTTTAGATGTCTTTCATCACCAATATTTTCAGCTCTTGTTGGAACGATGTTTAGTAATTTAGAGAGCTCTTCGTGTTTCATAGAAAAATTTGTAAGCCAAAAATCCACGAAAACATTAGTAGGAATTTGTTCTCTATATATTTCTTCAGTTTCATTTTCCATTTATAAAACCTCCAGTGCTTCTTTTATTTATTTATAGTCTTGAAATCAGAACTTCTTAATTTAGCAACAATCTGTTCTTTATTGTGATCGTAAAGTTCATATACTCCAATATGAGCTAAGAAAATAATAAATATCAGTCCGTAAATTCTCAACTGATTTTTTATTGAATTATTTTCAGCATTCTTAACACTGAACCGCTTTTTAAT
>JBBRQV010000208.1:0-4740 GCA_038225955.1 Ignavibacteria bacterium
AGATTACAGATTGGATATTGAATCGTTGAAAAAAATATATCTGAAAGTTCCCTCCCCTATGAATTCACAAATTCCTTTAGGAGAACTTGCCGATATAAAAATTACAAGCGGTCCGCCAATGATTGGCTCTGAAAATGCACAGCTGCGTTCTATTGTATTTCTCAATGTAAGAGATAGAGATATGGGAAGCTTTGTAAATGAAGCAAAGAAAATATTAGACGAAAGATTGCTACCGTTTATGCCTAAAGGATATTATTACACTTGGAGCGGTCAATGGGAAAACCAAGAAAGAGCAAAAGCAAGATTGATAATAATTATTCCGATTGTATTCATTTTAATTTTCCTTATGCTTTATTTTACTTTCAAGAATTTCCTCGAGGCAATGTTAGTAATGCTCTCTGTACCGTTTGCTCTTATAGGCGGAGTGTATTATATGTCTATATTAAATCTAAATTTTTCCGTTGCAATATGGGTAGGATTCATTGCCCTATACGGAGTTGCTGTTGAGACAGGTGTTATAATGGTAATTTATTTACATGAAGCATTGGATAAAAAATTAATTGCAAAGAATAATGATTTGACTGCGCAGGATTTATTAGATGCAACGGAAGAAGGTGCTATCTTGAGACTTAGACCAAAACTAATGACAGTCGCTGCAGCAATGCTTGGTTTAATTCCCGTGATGTGGGCAACAGGAACAGGCTCTGATTTAGCAAAGCCGTTAGCCGTTCCTCTCATAGGAGGAATTTTCACGTCAGCAATTCACGTTTTATTTGTAACGCCGATTATATTTGTGATGATAAAAGAAAGATTCAGAAAAAAAGGGACTTTAAAGCAATCAGAAATGGCTAAGTTCATGGTTCATTAAAAATAATTATAAAATTTGTTTTAAAAATAAAATCTAAACAAAATGAAAACTAAATTAACATCAATTCTAATATCGTTATTATTTATCTCCGTTTTAATTGCAGGATGCAATAAACAAGATAGCAGCAACCAGACCCAAAAGACGGATACAACTAAGACCGTTACTAAAACAAATTCTAATTCAGGTATGGATATGATGACATCTATGGATAAAATGATGAAAAATATGAATGGCATGAAAATGACGGGTGATAACGACCTTGACTTTGCGACTATGATGATAGAGCACCATAAGGGGGCAATAGAAATGTCGGAGATTGAATTAAAGAATGGAACAGATGACAAAATAAAATCCATTGCTAAAAATATTATAACTGCGCAAAAAGATGAGATTGCAAGAATGCAGGAGTTCGTAACATCGCACAAGCCTGTATCATGGGGTAAAATGGGTATGATGAACTCAATGAAAGATATGGGTGATATGATGAACAATATGAAAATGTATAACAACACTGACAAAGATTTTGTATCTATGATGATTATTCATCATCAGGGAGCAGTTACAATGGCTGAAAATGAAGTCGCAACCGGCAAAAATGCAGGGATGAAAAAAATGGCTGCTCAAATGATAATAGACCAGAAGAAAGAAATTGCTGATTTTCAAGCGTGGATGAATAGCAGTAAATAATTTTAACATAATAATAATTATGGACCACTCAAAAATGGATCACTCCGAAATGGAAAATTCCAAGAAGAATTCCAAGATGGATTCAAAAATGGATCACTCTAAAATGAAACATGACCATTCCACTATGGGGATGGAAGGACATAACCATCATCAAATGATGGTCGATGATTTCAGAAAAAGGTTTTATATCGTCTTAATCCTGACGATTCCGATTATGCTTTTATCGCAAATGATACAAACATGGATTGGATTTCATTTTAATTTTCCAGGTTCAAACTATCTGCTATTTGTTTTATCTTCTGTTGTTTTTGCTTATGGAGGTTGTCCTTTTCTAAAGGGATTAGTTGATGAAATGAAAAATATGAATCCGGGAATGATGACACTGATAGGGTTCGCAATAAGCGTGGCATTCATTTACAGTGTTGCAACCGTGTTTGGATTGCAAGGAATGGATTTTTTCTGGGAGCTTACAACTTTGATCCTCATAATGCTTCTCGGTCACTGGATTGAAATGAAATCTGTGATGGGTGCTTCAAAGGAATTAGAGTTACTGGTTAATATGATTCCCTCTGAAGCTCATCTGATTTCAGGAAATGATATTAAAGAAGTCAAAACAGATTCACTTAACCCCGATGATATTATTTTAGTGAAGCCAGGTGAAAAAATCTCAGCTGACGGAATAATTATTGACGGTGAAAGTTATTTGAATGAATCTATGCTTACAGGGGAATCAAAGCCAGTTCTGAAAACAAAGAGTGATAAAGTAATTGCAGGTTCTATTAATGGAAATGGTTCATTAAAAATAAAAGTAACTCACAGTTCAAAAGATTCATATTTATCTCAGGTTGTAAAATTAATTGATGATGCACAAAAAGCGAAATCTAAAACACAGCTTCTTGCCGATACAGCTGCGCGATGGCTGACTATAATTGCGATTGTTTCAGGTATAGCAACATTTTTATTCTGGTGGCTCGATGGAAAAGGATTATCATTTGCGATTGAAAGAATGGTAACAGTAATTGTAATCTGCTGTCCTCATGCATTGGGGCTTGCAGTTCCATTAGTAGTCGCAAAATCCACAGCTTTATCTGCAAAGAACGGGTTACTTATAAAAAACAGAACAGCTTTTGAAAACTCAAGAAAGATCACAACTCTTGTTTTTGATAAGACAGGAACATTAACTGTAGGAAAATTTGCAGTATCTAAAGTTCAATTTTTTACCGAAGGAATAGATGAAAAAGAGTTAATCAGATTAGCCTCAGGCTTGGAACAGAATTCCGAGCATCCGATTGCAACAGGAATAATTGATAAAGTAAAAGAATTGAAAATAACTATTCCTTCAATCGAAAAGTTTAAAGCAATTACAGGAATGGGTGTGGAAGCAGTTGTTGAAGGTAAAGAAATAAAAGTGGTAAGTCCTGGTTATTTAAAAGAAAATAATATTTCATTACCGGATAATTACGATTCAAATAATGCTGATGTAACAGATACAATTGTTTTTGTTTTGATAGATCACAAAGCTATAGGATATATAGCCATGTCCGATTCAATACGACCTGAATCTTTCGATGCAATAAAAATTCTGAAAGAAAATAAAATAAAAACTATATTGCTTACAGGCGATAATTCCAAAGTAGCAAAAAACGTAAGTGAAAAACTAAACATGGATAGTTATATTGCTGAAGTTCTTCCACATCAAAAATTAGAAAAGATAAAAGAACTACAAGCGCATAGGGAATTTGTTGCAATGACAGGAGATGGAGTCAATGATGCTCCGGCGCTTGCTCAGGCAGACGTTGGAATTGCAATAGGAAGCGGAAGTGACATTGCCGCTGAGACAGCAGGTATTGTTCTGGTAAATAGTAATCCTATGGATGTTGTAAATCTGATTTTATTTGGAAAAGCTACTTATAAAAAAATGATACAAAATTTAATTTGGGCTACAGGTTATAATGTAGTTGCTCTGCCATTGGCAGCAGGTGTTTTATACAGTCAAGGGATTGTATTAAGTCCTGCAATGGGAGCAGTATTTATGACATTGAGCACTGTAATCGTTGCAATCAATGCAAGTTTTTTGAAAGTAAAATAATTATTAATAGCCGTTAATTATTTAAGCAAATAAATGCTATCAAAACGCTAACAGACTACACAATCACTTTATGAATATTATCTGTGTAAATCTGATTTTATACATAATTAGAATAATAAAAATACATCTGCTTATATGTCGTCACTCGTAGAAAGTGACGATTACCTTATTTTTAAAAACAAAACCCTGTAACCATTAATGATTACAGGGCATTAGCTGTGTGATCCCAACGGGATTCGAACCCGTATTTTCACTGTGAAAGAGTTTGGACAACTCTCAAAACTGCAATAATAATAGGTTTCTTAAACTTTTAAACTTCCCAATCTATCCCAGTTCGACCCAATTTTTCAAAAATCGTTAACGGATTGCTAATGGGATTTTGATTTATAATTTTGCCTTGTCTTTTCAAGAAGCCAGTCACAAAGGATATAAAGTTTTTCAAGGACAGTTACAAGAAATTCCGGATGAGCCGCCTGGTACAGATACGTTCCATTGTATTGCCGAAAAATACAATGAAGAAAAAGCTTTCGCAGTTGGCGCAGTCAAAACATAAGTAGTCGGATATATTGCGCTAATACCTGTAACCGGACTTAATGATATCCAAAGATTATTAATAGAATTGGGATGAAAAGGATATGAATAGTTTCGCGGATAATTGTTTGCACAGCAATATCCTAAATTTGATATGTTAATTAAATCTGTTTTATACGTCCAAGTTCCACTTATCCAACACTCTCCGCCATCATAATTCCAGTTACCCCAAAAATTCTTTGTTTGAGCTTGAACATTAATTCCATAATTAACATTTGCTTTAGTATATGGATATGGATTATAGAAAACATTAGAATAATAAATTGTGGTTTGTCCTCTCTTTTTTCCATTTGAAGAATAACGCCAACCAGAGGTGCTGTATGCCGGCACTGAACCTCTACTTAAATTAATCACATTAATACCTTTAGCATTATCTGCTGTATCAAGATTTGAAATTAAATTTAAATTTTTCTTATTATACCCGGTTACTTCTTTTAACAAATTTTGTGTTACCTGATAAACTGTATCACCGATAACAAATATACCTCTTTTATTAATAATCGAG